>JAICHT010000126.1 GCA_025924755.1 Chitinophagaceae bacterium
GGTAAAGGTGTATAATCAGTATGGCTGCAACGAAGCCGGCATCTCTGCCTTTGAATGTGAACACCAAAAGCTCCATCTAATCAGCTCAAGGGCCAAATATGAAACCGACAGCAATGGAAAATTGATCAGCACCGACCTGGCAAATGAAGGTTTTATTATTATGAAGTACTTTACCGGTGATATTGTCAAGTTCTCAGAAGAGGGTTGTGCCTGCAAGCGCAGTTTCCCGGTCATTGAAAAAGTGGTGGGTCGCAGCAACGATATTATTGTGGATGCTGATAATAAGGTCTTACATTCAGAATTTTTCGGTCACCTGTTTCGTCAAAATGATACGATCAAGCAATTTCAAATTTCTTTTGATAAAGAGGCTATTGTATTAAACCTGAGTGTAGACGAAAAGAAAAAAAATGATAATTACGATCATTATATAGAGACGGTGAAGAAGCATTTGAAGTTTAAGAATTATAAGCTGATGTTGAATGAGCCCTTCCTGAAAGCAGAAAATGCTAAACACAAATTTGTAGTAGATAAACGTGCATAAGCTTTGTTTTGCAAATTTGTTTTTATACATTTAAAAAATTTATCTTACTTAATCATTACCCATGAATAGGCCCCTGGAAACCCAGCAAAGCTGTTATCAACGAAAGGTATCTTTAAAAAGTAGCCGTATGCTGCCATATCAACTTTAAAGGTATTTTCCTCTCCATGCATTTGCCAATATATTAATCCCTATTATCTTGCACTATGAAAATTTGGTTTGATCTTTCAAATTCTCCCCATATCAATATGTTTTACGACCTGATACGTGAATTGGAAAGTGAAGGGCATGAAATTATTATCACTTCCAGGCCGCTGGCTAATACTATAGAATTGCTGGATCAAAAAGGATTGAAGCATACTGTAGTAGGCGAGCATTATGGCAAAAACTTTATAAAAAAAGTTTTTGGATATCCTATCCGGGTAATGCAGTTGCGCCGTTTCTTAAAAAGTCAAAAGCCCGACCTTGCGGTTTCTCAAAGTTCGTTTCATTCTCCGGTAGTAGCAAAACTGTTACATATTCCTTCTATTTATACTAATGATAATGAACATGCTTTAGGCAACCAGCCCAGTTTTTATTGCGCAACGCAAATTCTAATACCCGAAAACCTGCCTGTGAAAAATGTGGCGAAAAACGGAATTTCCGCAAAAAAGGTAAAACAATATCCTGGCGTAAAAGAAGGCATCTACCTATGGAGTAAGGGAGAAGCGATACAGCAAAAACGCAAGCAGAACCATCCCGATAATATTACTATTTACATCAGACCCGAGCCGCAGACCGCTCAATACTATAAAGGCAAACAAAATTTTCTGGATGATATTATCCTGGAGCTGCAGGATAAATATAAGATAACGGTATTGCCCAGAGATGCCAACCAAGCAAAGCATTATAAACAACAGAAATTTGCAGCCACAATGGTACCGGATAAGCCATTGAGCTTTGATACGATTGCGGCCGATTGTACTATCTTTATCGGCGCCGGCGGCTCTATGACACGGGAACTGGCAATATTAGGTATCCCTACTATATCTGTTTACCAGGATGACTTACTGGAAGTAGACCAGTTCTTAATTTCAAAAGGCATCATGTTGCACAAGCCTGCATTAACAGCTGTAGAGGTGGACGATTATATAAAAAGTTTAAAAAACAAACCGCCGGAGCTGGAATTAATGAACAAAGGAAAACAGGCTTACAATTTACTAAAGAACGAAATTTTAAAATATAACAAATTATGATTCGAGTTGCATTAATTGGTGCTGGTAAAATGGGTATTTCGCACCTGGCTATTTTAGGTGCCCACCCTGATGTAGAAGTGGTAGGTGTGGCCGATACCTCAAAACTGGTAACAGACGTTTTGCAAAAATATACCGCATTCAATTGCTATGCTGATTATAAAAAGATGCTGGAGGTTACAAGGCCCGACGCCGTTTTTGTAGCTGCACCTACCAAGTACCACGGTGATATTGTACGGGAATTAATAAATAAGGGCGTACATGTGTTTGTAGAAAAACCGTTTTGCCTGAACCCGATCGAAGGTGCCGAACTGGTAAAATTAGTAAAACAAAAAGGTCTGGTAAACCAGGTAGGCTATCATAATAAATTTATTGGAACATTTGAAGAAGTAAAGAATATAGTGAAAGGCGGATACCTGGGTGATATTCAGCATTTCGTAGGTGAATCGTATGGGCCGGTGGTTACCAAAAGGAAACAAGGCACCTGGCGTTCTAACCCCGAAGAAGGCGGCGGCTGCCTGCTCGACTATGCCTCGCATGTAATTGATTTAATTAATTACCTCGTATCTCCTGTAAAAAATATTAAAGGCGCGGTATTAAAATCTATTTATTCAGATACGGTAGAAGATTCAGTGTATTCGTTATTAGAAACTGAAAACAACATATCAGGTGTATTGTCGGTAAACTGGAGTGACGAAACCTACCGCAAGATGTCGACATCCATTACTATTATTGGTTCAAAAGGGAAAATTATATCCGACGCCAGTGAACTAAAGGTTTATTTTAAAAACGCAGAATGTCCGCAAGGGTATAGCAAAGGTTGGAATATTAAATATGTAACCGATTTAACCGAAGGCGTTGACTTTTACCTTCGGGGCGAGGAATACTCTGCTCAGGTGGATTATTTCATAAAAGCCATTCAGAAAAAAGTTCCTAATAACAAAAATACATTTGAAAGTGCATGGCTTACTGATAAAGTGATAGGCCAAATTAAAAATCAAAATAAAAATTAAAATGGATAGAATATTATATGGCGATAACCAGTTTTTTGCTGTAAATCATATATCAGACGAAAAGTCGAGGGCGCAGGCCATTAAGTTTAAGGAAGATAAAACCATTTTAAAAACGATTGATATTGCCATTAGCCAAGACGTCAATACGTTTATGTGTACTACGCATGACCGCATTGCCAATATATGCGAAATGGTACGGCAAAAGCCGGATAAGTATAAGAACTTTTCCATTTATCCCTGTATGCCATATGCACACAAATATGCTAATGCGATTACCGAACTGGGCATTATGGGCACTATCAAGCAGTATGTTCCGGGAAACTTTTTTGGCTCCATGTTTAAAGGCGGCGTTGCTTTTGTTTCCAAAGATTACATTGCTATTATGGAGTTGATGATAGATGCGGAAATGAAAATGTTTAAAGGCCTGAATACGCCGGTAATTTTCCTGCAAAATGTAATTACCGATCTGTTACTGGGCTTGGGCATGAAAGACATTTTGAAGGCCTATTACGATTTTATAGTGAAAAAATACAATGCGGAGCCAGGCTTTATAACTATGAATATGCCTAAGCTTTTAAATGTACTGGAAAGTGCAGGAATAGAAAATCCTATTATCTGTTCTTCCATCAATAAAGTAGGCTTCAGGATGTCGGGTGGTATTGAACTATATGAGCACACTTTAAAAACAAGAAAGCTAAGAGCTATTGCCATGCAGGTGCTGGGAGGTGGAGCTATACCCGCTAAAGAGGCTATTAAATACGTGTGTGAACTTCCTAATATAGAATCCATCTTATTTGGAGCTTCCTCCAGGGAAAACATAACCCAGACTGTTTCGCTTATTCATGAATATGATGAACAGAAGGTGGGGCATAAATTATTAAAGGCTGTAGAAAGCTGATTTATTTATCAATGACAAATATTACAGAAAAAGTTCTTTTTATTGGGCCCGACTATAAAAACCATCGCGGTGGTATGGGAGCTGTATTGGAAATTTATGCAAACAATATGGTTCCTTTTAAATTTATACCAGAATTTAAAGCTGGTAGTTCTATTAAAAAGATCCGTTTTTTTCTGTCATCCTTATTTGCTATTACCCGTGTTTTACTGGTAGATAAAAAAATTAAAATTGTACATTTTCATACGGCATCCTATGGTAGTTTCTACAGGAGCTTTGCCATAATGCTGTTATCAAAGCTATTTGGAAAGAAAGTCATCGTGCATATACACGGCGCTGAATTTCATACCTTTTATCAAAAGGAAAAGATGTCGAGACCATTAATAAGTTTTTTTATTAATAAGGCCGATGTGGTTATATGTTTATCAAAAAGCTGGAAAGAATTTTTTGAAAAAGAATTCAGGCCGAAAAAACTAAGGATTTTAAATAATGTAACTACGAGTATAAAAACGGATCATAAAAATATTTCCAATTCAAATAAAGATGGCATCATTACTTTTTTGTTCCTGGGTTTAATTGGCAACCAAAAGGAATTTTTGGCCTGCTGGACGTAATAAAAGACAACAGGGAAGCCTTTGAAAATAAAAAGAAATTATTAATAGGGGGCAACGGAGAAGTAGACAGGTTAATGAATTACATACAAACACATGCATTGCAGGATATGGTACAATATAAAGGATGGATTAAGTCAGAAGAAAAACAAAGCCTGCTAAGCGTATGCGATGTGTATATTTTACCTTCTTATTTTGGAGGGTTGCCCATGTCTATTTTAGAAGCCATGATGCATGGAAAGTCTATTGTATCTACTTGCGTCGGTGTTCCGGAAGTAGTAATACCCAACTATAATGGGTAGTTGTTTGAACCCGGCAAAAAAGATCAGCTAACAAAGGTGCTACACGAAATACTTAATAATAGACAGGTATTAAATACGTATGGAAAAAATTCGTTGACGCTAAGTAAAAGTTACACACCTGAAGAAGTGTTGCCACGATTGTATTCTTTTTACGAAGAGTGCCTGGTGGGATGACATAAAAGCAATCAGATAAACAGAAGCAATTAACCGTACCAATTCAATTATATTATTGATTTTCAAACAATGTAGTTGTTTAAAAATGTAAACTTTATGCTTATAACTATTGTAGCTGGCGCACGGCCGAACTTTATGAAGATTGCTCCTATAATAAAAGCAATATCCAATTTTCAGGAAAGTCATCATACCATAAAATACCGGCTGGTGCATACTGGTCAGCACTTTGATAAAAAGATGAGTGGTGATTTTTTTGAGCAACTTGGTATTCCAGACCCGGATATTAACCTGGAATGCGGCGGTGGCTCTCAGGCTGAGCAAACAGCAGCAATTATGATCAAATTTGAAAGGGAATTGCAGGCCCACAGGCCGGATGTAGTATTGGTAGTAGGAGACGTGACATCCACAATGGCATGCACCATTACCGCGAAAAAATTATGCATTGATGTGGCGCATGTAGAAGCCGGTATACGATCAGGGGATTGGACAATGCCCGAAGAAATAAACAGAGTGGTGACAGACGCTATCTGTAATTATTTTTTTACCACAAGTGTAAGTGCCAATAAGAATTTATTGAATAGTAATATACCAGAGGAGCATATTCACTTTGTGGGCAATACCATGATAGACACGCTTTATCAGAATATGGACCGATTGCAAAAGCCTTTTTTTTGGGATGATCAGAAGGTAGAAGAAAAAAAATATTTCTTAGCTACTTTACACCGTCCGTCAAATGTAGATAATCCAAAAAAACTAGAAACTATATTAAACGCTATTAGCGATAGCACGGGTAATTTTCAAATTATTTTTCCGGTACACCCACGTACCAGGCAGGTACTTAAATCATTTAATTTTTGCAATGACCGTTTTTTGATGATTGATCCTTTGGGTTACCTGGAATTCATTTATCTGGTAAAACATGCAAAGGGAATCATCACTGACTCCGGCGGCATTACAGAAGAAGCAACTGTGCTTGGCGTTCCATGCCTTACTTTACGCAATTCTACCGAAAGGCCGGAAACCGTTACCATGGGTACAAATGAGTTGATTGGTGACGATTATTTAAAGTTAAATAGTTGTTTAGAAAAAATCAGTAACGGCGACTGGAAAAAGGGTACTATCCCTCCATTGTGGGATGGAAATACATCTGCGCGGATCGTAAATATATTGTATCACATCTATGCAGGTAAAGAAGTAGCTTGCATATAGTAAATTTTAATTGTAAAAGGAGGTGAGGCATAAGTGCAAAATTGCTTATACCGGAATATAGTTTATTTGCTTCTTTTTAAAGTTCATATATGAACAAGCGCTTAATACAAAACCTGCAGGTATCACTTATTGCCCTTGACTTTTTTATTCTCAATATTATATATTTAATATCATGGGATTTATTTCGTGATAGAATCCCCTCGAATTACCTTGGGATTTATTTTAAATACTGGGTTGTTTTAAACAGTTGCTGGTTTATGCTTTGCTGGATGAGTGAAGTATATGCCGAAAAGATTATTTTATCGTTTGTGTCGCTTTCCCGCCGGACAATGCGTACGTATTTGATATGGGTACTTTGTATCTTCTTTTATCTTTTTTTCTTTCGTAAAATTCAGCTCTCCCGCTTTTTTATCATATCTACTGTTGCGGTATTTAGCGTGGGGCTTCTTTTAAACCGGTTTACTTACCTGGGCATTCAGGAATATTTAAAAAGGAGAGTGCAGTTTGCAAAGCGGGTACTTATTTTAGGGTACAATGATCTTGCAGTAAAGCTAACCAGGTACTTTGAAGAAGAAGGTATTAATACACAAATAATTGGCTACGCCGAAGATGAGGATAAAGTAAAGCAGCTTACTCATTACCCGGTGGTAGCGAATGTAAAAAACAGCATTCTGGTATCTAAAGAAATGGAAGTAAATGAAATATTTTCTACCATCACTCCGGAACAAAATGAAAATATTTATGAGTTGATGCAACAGGCAGAAATAGAGTGCATCCGTTTTAGAATAGTGCCCGATCTTTCGCTTTTTATCAGGCATTCAGTACATATCGATTATTTTAGAGACATGCCCATATTATCGCTGCGCAGCGAACCTTTGGACGATGTAAACAATAAAGTAAAAAAGCGAATTCTAGATATCATTGTCAGCTTATTTGTCATAATATTCATACTGTCGTGGCTGGTGCCAATTGTAGGGTTGTTGATTATTTTAGAATCGCCCGGACCGATCTTTTTTAAACAGGCAAGAACCGGCAAGGATAAAAAGACCTTTCAGTGTTTGAAGTTTCGTAGTATGCGAGTGAATAAAGAATCTGATACAAAACAGGCTACCCGTAATGATAGCAGGGTAACCAGGATTGGTAAATTTATGAGGGAAACAAGTTTGGATGAATTCCCTCAGTTTATAAATGTTTTTTTAGGAGAGATGAGTGTAGTAGGACCAAGGCCGCACATGCTTAAGCATACTGAAATCTATTCTAAAATAACAGAACATTACATGATACGGCAGTTCTTAAAACCTGGTATCACTGGTTGGGCGCAGGTAAATGGATATAGAGGCGAGATCACACAAAACGAGCAAGTACTCAACAGAATAAACTATGATATCTGGTATTTGGAAAACTGGAGTTTGTGGTTAGATATTAAGATCATATTTCTTACAGCTTATAATATCTTTAAAGGAGAAGAGAACGCCTTTTGATACTATATAGCTTCTTCCCTTAAATCTCTTGTAGCATCAGTATTTTATTTTACTTAGTTACTTACATGACTGTGATTTATTTTGGAATAAGAGGTGTTGATAAATCCTGCACGTTTTCCTATCTCGCTTTATAAAAAGCCGTTTACTACTAATGCTATTCGTAATCTGTTTGTGCAGCATAATTATATAAGAGTTAAACGTTTAGTATAGTAAAAAAAATCGTTTATAATCCTCTTTATCCATTACTGCTTTTCGAATCTTCATTGTAAGGTGTACGCAGTACTACTCGCATTTAATGAAAGCATTGGTTGTATTTATAAAATGGATGCTAACTCCTTCCTCCTTCGTGTTTAATTAGCTTCATCTAAATTTAATAAGCCGCAGGTTTATTGCAATTAAGTAGATAACATTAATAGTATAAGAAAGGGTATTCCATTGCTTTGAATAGAATACCCTTTCTTATACTATTGTGGCTGATAGCTGTATAATTCTGTAATGTACGCAAGGCATTACCCTATTGTGACAGCATCCCTAAAAACCCGTATCTATGAAAAAGCTAGCCCTGCATCTGATGTATGGCAGTATTATGTGTATGCTTCTGCTATGCAGCAATAACACATTTGCTACCAATTATTTTGTAAACCCTTCTTCTACTTCCTCCACCCAAGATGGTACAAACGCTAATCCCTGGAAAAGTATTAGTGCTGTTAATAGTAAAATGTCTTCTTTTAAAGGTGGAGATACTATTTTTTTTAAGAGAGGAGAGCATTTTACCGGTTCGTTACAAATAAATCATTCAGGCTTAGATGATGCACATCCGATAGTATTTATGCCATACGGATCTTTGTCTCTGCCGCCTACATTTGAATATGCATTAAATGATACTAAGGCTGTATCTGCACGTACCATAATTTACTTATATCAGGTAAAGTATGTGGTAGTTGATGGATTTAATCTTACCGACCATACTATGGATACTACTAATCATAGCATAAAAGCTAATGTGGGTTATGGAATAACACTTGATAATAGCTCTCATATCAGTTTAACAAATCTTCATATTTCATTAATAGGAGTAGGTGTGGATGTAAGTGGCGATAATAACATTATCTCTCATTGTAATTTTGAGAATTTACGAATGGTGGTTAACACATCTTCTCCTAACGATGATGATTTTGGTGCTAATGGTATTGTGTTAAGTGGATCTGATAATTTAATAAAAAAGAACTTTTTTAAAAATTGCTGGGCAAAAAGCTATGATTATAATTTTGATGGGGGGGCCGTTGAGGTATTTGGTGCGGTAAGCAGAAATAAAGTTATGTATAATACTTCTATTAATAATAATGGATGGATGGAGCTTGGTAGTAGCTCAGGTGGTACTTCTAGCGATAACCTGATAGCCTATAACCTTATAATTAATAACGGGTCTACCTTCTGGATAAACAATGGAGGCACCTATAATTTGCAGGTAAGCAATCTGCAATTGGAAAATAATAATATTGTTGAAACCGCCATGCAGTTTACAAAGAGTCCTTATATGATAGGAATTGGTCCTAATCATCCGACTACGCCCAACATTATTACTATGAAGAATAATGTTTTTTGGATAAATACAGGTGTAAATATAATACCACTCGGCAGTACTGCTTTTGCATCCGGACAGTTAGTTCATACCAATAATGTTTACCACATGGGTACAGGAAGTATAGGCTATACTCTTGATAACTCAGAAATACATTTAGACAGTAAGATCGCAGTTTTTGATAATAATACATCCACCGATCCTTTGTTATGGAATTATCATCCTGTTACTTCCAGTCCAGTTATTGACTTTGGTAGCAATGTAAATCTCGCTTATGATTTTGATAGTACTTTATTAGCTACCGGAGGAATTAATCCTGATGCTGGTATATTAGAACATGTGGTGGTGGCTAAAGCCCCGCAAGCACCTAAGGTGGTGTTGGCCTCCCTGCCATCTTCCTATACTGCACCGGCTTTGCTTACCTTAACGGCTACCGCTTCCGACAGTGATGGCAGTGTAAGTAAAGTGGAGTTCTTTGCCGGTTCGACCAAGATCGGAGAGGCGCTGAGCAGTCCTTATACGCTGCAGTGGAGCAATGTGGCGGCGGGCACTTACAGCCTGACGGCCAAAGCTACCGACAACACCGGTCTGAGCACTACTTCTGCAGCTGTGAGTGTGGTGGTGAATGCGCCAATTGTAAATGACGCTAACATATTACGTAACTATCCTAACCCATTTGTAAGAAATACAACAATAGCATTTACCTTACTCAAAAACGCATATGCGACATTGCAGGTTTTTGATAAAAATGGTACGCTACTAAAAACAATGTTCCAAGGCAAGGTAGAGGCGGGTAATAAGTATGAATTGAAATTTGATGCTGGTAATAACTTAGCGAACGGTA
>JAICHT010000127.1 GCA_025924755.1 Chitinophagaceae bacterium
ATCGGCCACAGGCCAACACTATACTTACTACCCCATTGATATATCTAAAAATGTAATCCGGCTATTAGAGAACGAAATGCCGCTGCGGGTGCCGGGTATCCAGCTTCATGGTTTAAATGGTGAATATGGCGCCATGCTGCACGAAGCAGGGAGGTTATCGTCCCGCAAAAAAGTGGTGCTGTTCCTGGGCTCTAATATTGGTAATTTAACGCTTAAAGAAGCGGAACAATTTCTTAAGTCCATCAACAGCCAGTTAACACCCGGCGACCTTATTTTGATTGGTTTTGACTTAAAGAAAAATCCAAAAGTTATATTAGAAGCCTACAATGATAAAGCCGGTATTACCAGGGCGTTTAACCTGAATTTACTACACCGCATTAATAAAGAGTTGGGTGCTGATTTTGATGCAACGCAATTTGATCATTACCCGGTTTACGATCCGGTAACCGGTGCCTGCAAAAGCTATCTTATCAGCCTGAAGCGGCAACGGGTTTGTATAGCAGATACAGAGGTTTTTGAGTTTGAAGAACATGAACCAATACAGATGGAACTGTCGCAGAAATATTCCCTGCAAGAAACAGATGTACTGGCTGCAAACACCGGCTTTATTCCTGATACTCATTTTTTAGATTCAAAAAAATGGTTTGTAGATGCGGTATGGAAATGCATATGATGAAATAATTTTTCAGAATTTGTAACTTTACTATTGATAAATCGGGATGTAGCGCAGTCCGGTAGCGTACGTCGTTCGGGACGACGGGGTCGCAAGTTCGAATCTTGTCATCCCGACAGTTTCAAAAAGTCCACCTTTTCTAAATTGTGGGCTTTTTTGTTAGTATAATCTTTTATAATCAAATCCACATACTTGCCGCTCTTAAAGCACTACTTTAGTAAGTAAGATTTTCTTTGAAGATTTAACTTTGAAAGTGATATCTTAATTTTTCTTCAAACTTCATTACCTGGCAAAAATGCAAAAGGCAAATACTATTCTTCTTTTAATTTGCTTTTCGATAGTGGCTTGTTCCTGCAAAGGGCAAAAAAGTTTTGGTAACGAATACCTGAACTTCAAACAAACGATCATATTACCCGGATTAAATGGCAGAATTGATCATTTGGATTGCAACTTAAAAGATCAAACAGTTTATGTAGCCGCATTAGGCAACAATACTCTTGAATCCATTGATTTAAAAACCAGCAAAGTGATACACTCCATTAAAGGTTTGAAAGAGCCGCAGGGAGTTGCTTACATACCACAAACAAAAGAAATCATAGTAGCTAATGGCGGAAACGGGGAATGCAAATTTTACAATGCGAAAAGTTTTGAAAGTACAGCAACGGTTGATTTAGGCTCAGATGCCGATGATGTTCGGTATGATTCTGCCAATCAAAAAATTTATGTTGGTTATGGTGAGGGTGGCATTGCAATTATTGATGCACAAACACATCAGAAAACCGGCGACGCAAAATTACCGGCACATCCCGAAGGATTCCAAATAGACAAAGCAATCAATAAAATTTTTGTCAATGTTCCGGAGGCTAATCAAATTGATGTAATAGATATAACAACGATGAATGTAACTGCAAAATGGGAAACCAGTTTCGGAGCCAATTTCCCGATGGCTATTGACAATGTGCATCATATTATTTTTGTAGGCTACAGGCATCCTGCTAAAGTGGTTGCCATTGATGAAATGACAGGTAAAACAATTGCTGTTGCTGGTTTAATCAGCGATGTTGACGACCTTTATTTTGATAGCCGCGCAAATAAATTGTATGCAAGCGGTGGTGGCGGCGCAATTGATGTTTTCTCATTCAGCAATTCAAAATTTACACAGATAGCACATATTGCAACAAGAAACGGAGCAAGAACGTCTTTGCTGGTTCCGCAACTAAATACTTTTATTTTAGCAGAAAGATCAGGAAAAGAGCCCGCACAACTGAAAGTATTTACTACACCTAATTAACCGAATGATGCAGTTATAAATTTTCCGTATGCAATTCCTTCTTTAACCTTCTGCTTTTAGCTTTCTATAGTTCATGCCTAAGAAGATTGCAAGTACTTACCCGATATGATTCCCGAAGAACAAACAACGCACCATTTCAAAAACGAAAAACTGTATTGTTCTAACTTTGCAAAAACAAAGTATAAGCTTCCTGTTTCCGGAATTAAAAATAAAAGTTGCTCGTTTGTATAAGCAGTATATAGATTATTATACTGGTTAATAAAAAAGGAAATTTTTCCAACGATATTAAAACCTGATGAATGTATAAGGCAAATAGTATGATCTTTAAGAAATTGGTATTTGGAAAATGGAAAATAGCGATTACGAACGGTTCATAGTATGCAAACAATAATCGATGAAGTGGATTACAAGAGAAAGACCGAAAATTGACCGCATTGCCTGTCCGTGGCTTATAAAAAGGTTTATTGATAAAGAGGCAGAGATAATATATGCACCCTTTGACCAGGTGAAGCCAACAGCAAAAAAGTTGAAAGCAATTCCTTTTGATGTGCCGGACGTAGAATATACGCATTACAAAGATGAATGCACGTTTGATTATTTTATAAAGAAGCATGAGCTCGGTGATCCTGCCCTCAAAACTTTAGCTGCTATTGTTCGCGGTGCAGATACCGACAGGCATGATCTTGCAACACAGGCTTCCGGTCTTTGGGCTATCAGTGCCGGGCTTGCATTTAATTTTACCAATGACCAGGACTTGCTTGAAAAAGGAATGCTTATTTATGATGCTTTATATAGCTGGGCCAAGTATCTGCAAAAAGAAAGGCATACTCAAAATCCAACAGAACACCTGTTAATTGAGATTCTTGAAAAGTATATCAAGGAGCAAAAGCGTTCAAGGAAAACTCCTGCATGGGCAAAAGAAATAAAAGATTTAATACAAGACCAGATTGACACGAACTTAACGCTGAAAGAACTTTCCAAGGATCTGAATATCCATCCGGCCTATTTATCTAGAGAGTTTTCGAAATACTTCGACAATCTTTCTTTTGGCGATTACATCCGCAAGCAAAGAATTGAAAAAGCAATTGCGTATTTAAACAACGCTGCTTACTCGCTTACCAAAATTGCTTATCTCACCGGCTTTTCCGATCAAAGCCATTTCACAAGAATTTTTAAAAAACATACAGGCAAAAGCCCATCAGAATACAGAAGAATTTTAAAAAAGTAAAAACTATTCCAAAGCGTTAGTTCTGTTCTATTCTGAGAACACTGCATTCAGTAGCATTGCTGCATATTTTGCTATAGCTAAATTTATATATCAAAATGCAAAGTGTTTGAAGAAGCATGAACTGAAAGAGGAACCTATACTTCAATAGCAAGCATAGTATGAGGCGCTGATATGCTGGTTCGATTTTGCTGACCAGGCAGCAGGGCTATTGATACATTATGCAAACGATTAGGAGCAGTTGGAAACAGGCACTTAAATTTTACGATGCCTTAGTATATTGGAAGTGCATACAGGAAATAACAAAATTTAAACCCTTAATATGAGACCACAATCTTTATTTCTCCGCGGCAGCATTTTAGTTATGTGTTTGGCAGCGCTTTGCTTTCATGGCTCCGCACAGGAAAAAACAAAAACGAAGGCAGATGCTAAAGCTGATATGGCGACGCATGCAAATGAACCTTTAGACACTTTGGTAATTGAAAGAGTATTGGGAATGAAAGGAAAGTTCAATAATGGCGAATATAAAATAACCATACCTCAAAATGATTTAAATATAGAAGTGGATGGATTTAAAATTATCCCTGCCATGGGATTGGGCACCTGGATTGATTTTGCTCCTTCTTCGGGTGGTGCAATGATCATGGGCGATCTCATTGTTACCGAAAGCGACATAAAACCAGTTCAGCAGGAAATCGTTCGGCAAGGATTGACGATTACGGCCATACACAATCACTTTGTGCGTAATCATCCTAATGTAATGTATATGCACGTTGGCGGTTCTGGAAATTTAGAACAGGTAGCACAAAAAGCAAAAGCAGTTTTGGATAAGATAAAAGAAGTGCGGGGTGGTGATCCATCAAAAGGAACAGCCTCAACCGGATCTGTTGAAAACACTATCGATACCAAACGTCTTGATGATATACTTGGATATAAAGCCGATATGAGTAAAGGCGTTTATAAATACACCATTGGTCGCCCTGATGTTCAATTAAAAGAGCATGGAGTAACCGTCACAACATTCATGGGCTTTAATACCTGGGCCGCTTTCCAGGGAAGTCCTGATCATGCAGCAGTGGCAGGAGATTTTACAATGTTGGAAAATGAAGTTGCACCTGTTATCAAAGCATTGGTTGAAAACGGAATTGAAGTAGTGGCGGTTCACAACCATATGGTGCATGAACAACCAAGAATATTCTTTCTTCACTATTGGGGTGTTGGTAATGCAGAACAATTAGCTAAAGGTTTAAAAGCAGCATTGGACCAAACAGGTAAGAAAAACAATTCCATGCAAGGCATGAATATGAATCATTAAACAGATGCAGGAAACAATAAAACAAAAACGGCAGCAATCAAATGCTATCGAAGAGATACCTTATACTCTAAAAGAATTAACCGGTTATTTTTTTAAGCTTGGATATTCAGGTTTTGGTGGTCCTGTGGCTTTAGTAGGCTATATGCACAGCAACTTAGTGGAAGAAAGAAAATGGATAAACGAAGAGGAATACAAAGATGGTTTGGCCTTAGCGCAATTAGCACCCGGTCCGTTGGCTGCACAATTGAGCATCTATCTTGGATATGTACATTACCGGTTAACAGGCGCCACGTTAGCAGGGCTTGCCTTTGTGCTTCCTTCATTTGTTATAGTAGTTGTAATTGGTATTGCATATAAACTCTTTGGTGGCTTACCATGGATGCAGGCTGTATTTTATGGAGTAGGTGCAGCAGTGGTTGGCATCATTGCAATCAGTAGTTACAGGCTTACTGAAAAATCAATAGGCAAGCTCCATATCAAATCCATTGCTACAAATTGGATATTATGGTTATTCTTTGTGGTGGCAGCAGTAACAACAGTGCTTACGGAGCAGGAAGAAGTGTTGCTCTTTATAGCTGCAGGACTATTGTATATGTTTTTGAAGGCACCACCGCAGTGGATTAAAAAGCCATCCGCTAACGCTATTTTATTATTTGGCATACAATTCTGGAGTTTCACTTCGGATAATTTGATAAAGATCGGTTGGTTCTTTACAAAGGCGGGAGCTTTTGTATTTGGCAGCGGCCTGGCAATTGTGCCCTTTTTACATAGCGGCGTAGTAACAGAATATAAATGGCTAAGCGAACAAGAATTTGTTGATGCAGTAGCCGTTGCCATGATCACACCAGGACCCGTTGTAATAACCGTTGCATTTATTGGTTACCTGGTAGCAGGTTTTCCAGGTGCGGTTGTAGCTGCATTGGCAACTTTTCTGCCGTGTTATTTATTTACGGTTGTACCTGCGCCTTATTTTCATAAATATGGCAAGCACCCAGGCATCAAAACGTTTGTTGAGGGAATAACAGCAGCAGTCGTTGGTGCTTTGTTTGGGTCAGTAATTGTTATTGCCATGCGAACCATTAAAGATATTCCTACGTTGGTAATTGCTTTGGCTGCCATTGTGCTCCTGCTAAATACAAAGAAAATAAAAGAGCCAATAATTATTTTAGTAGCAGCCCTAATAGGAATAGTATTGAAAGTGCTTCTGTAAAGACCTGGAATTTGCCTCTAAATTCGTTTTGTCCGGTTCTCCCAGCAAGGGATAGCTCTGTTAAAAACGGGGCTAATTTTGTTTAAGGCAGCCTATATTTTTTAAAGCTGCTGTTGTGCGTTCGCCTTTTGATGTTTGGCCCATTCGTCCATATATCTTTCAAATATATCTAATGGCATAGACCCACCTTCCAGCAAGGCATCATGAAAGTTTCTAAGGCTAAACTTTGCTCCTAACTGCCTTTGGTATTTATCCCGTAATTCTTTTATTTTCAGTTCCCCTGTTTTGTAACTAAGGGCTTGTCCGGGCATTGCCATATATCGTTCTATTTCAACAGTAGCTGCCTGTTCAGGAAAGGCTTCATGATCCAGCATATATTTAATAGCTTGTTCTCTTGTCATTTTACCGGTATGAAGACCTACATCTACTACCAGCCGTATAGCCCGGTGTATTTCTCCACCTAAAGCACCCAACTTTTGGTAAGGGTCCGTATAACATCCTAATAACTCTCCCAACGATTCAGAGTATAAACCCCATCCCTCGCTGAAAGCAGAAATATGGGCAAACCGCCTGAACTTAGGCAAGTCCTTATTTTCCTGTTGCAAAGAAAGTTGATAATGATGGCCTGGGATAGCTTCATGAAGAAAAACGTCTTCCATTGCCCATCCGGTAACATTAATTTTAGTTGGGTCAATAATAGGAACATAAAAAATACCCGGTCTTGTTCCGTCAGCGGAGCCTCTGCTGTATTGTGGAGGAGCAGAGGCGGCACGATACGCTTCTACTTCTCTTATCTCAAAAGGTGTTTTAGGAGTTACTCCAAATAAGTCTTTCAAATGGGGTTGAATTTTATTCAGTATAGCTCTGTAAGCATTCAACACTTCTTTATCCGTTTTGAAAGGCATAAACTGCTTGTCGGTTTTCATAAATTCAAACAGGTCTTTCAGTGACCCTTTGAAGCCTAATGAATCCTTTATTTTTTCCATCGCTGCCGAAATCCTTGCTACTTCATTCAATCCTGTCTGGTACACTTGTTCTGGTGTTTTGTGAGTAGTGGTATTGTAATAAATGTAGAAGCGGTACATTTCATCACCATTCGGCAACGCATTGATACCAGAAGTTGTTCTTGCTGCAGGCAGATATTCATTGCTAAAGAAATCTTTCAGCTTTTGGTAGGAAGGAAGTAATTGTTGATTGATGGCTGTGTAATAAGCGGTTGCTAAACGTGCTTTATCTGCTGCCGAAAAATCTTTGGGGAAATTTCGAATAGGCCCATAGAAAATACTTTTAGAAGAATCCTTTTGTGCAAGACTTTCCATTTGAGGAATAAGCTTTACTACAATTGCTTTTGGTAGCACATAGCCCCCTTTCATACCCTTTCTGAAATTGGCAATAGCCGTATCTGTCCATGCGGCAAATTGGGCTGTTCTTTTTAACCAATTGTCATAATCTTTAATGTTTTTGAAAGGTTGTGCACCTGTTCCTGCACCCAATTGGGCCATCGTTAAAGGCAAAGAAAACACTTGTGTTACCGGCATATACTCCGGATGAAACTGCTCCACACCCAATTCTCTTTGAGTAATGTCCATGAGAATATCATAAGAAACCTTATCCTGTTCATTAAGTTTTTGGTAATCGAATTTTTTTAAAGCCTGCTGGTACTTAGTATAAAAATTATGCTTTTCTTTCAGAAAAGAAATGGAACCATCATTAGGGAGCAAATCATTGTATCGTGTATCACCATCGTAAGTGGCATTTATGGGAAATAGCTTCAAGCTTTCTTCATAATAATCATCAAAGAATTGATGCAATGCTTTGTTTGCTGTTGGAACTTGCGCAATAAGATTGGTTGTAGATGAGATTGCAAAAAAGAGAAGAAATAATACAAAAAAGAGAGGCGATTGTAATTTCAAACGCATGGTGTTGATTTTATATGGCAGGGAAATTTATTTATTAAAGTGTTTTAAGATAATGCACAACGTCAACGTGTTTATGAAGTTATGGTAATTGAAAAGCAGCAGTTTCCATTAACTACCACAGCAAAATAGTGATTTAAAGTTTTACGCTCAACCTTCTTCTACCGCAAGTCTCTTTCAGGAAACCCGCAGTGAAAAATAAGGATACCAATTAGGCAAACCATTTACTTACATAATCTCCCAATTGATTTTCGGTGAGATAATCAGAATCTTTGTTGCTGATTCTTTTACCTTCAAAGGATTTGTCTTCCATAAGAAAATTAAAGAATTCTTTGTGTGCTGTGGTAGGTCCAAAGAGCAAAATGTCATTATATGGATGAAGTGCTTCAGCTATTTTTTTATAGTAAGTTTTAAAGGTCTGATCTTCTTTTGCATGCTTATTACTTTCATTGTTAGTGGAGCGGTAATTTCCTAATCTAGTGCCATCACCGGACTCGCCTTCAAATCTTATTCTGCTTTCAAACCCGGAATTTATTACCTGGATGATTGGATCCTTTTTTTCACAATTGAGCAATTTTGCCTGTGCATGATCCATCCAAACGCCGATGCAACTTTTATTTTCCTGCGTTTTCATAAATGAAACAATTTTTTGGTTAAAACTTAGTAACAATAATCCACCACCGTTTTCACAGAAAAGTAACCGGACTTTTGAAGTTACTAAAAAATATAGGTATTATTTTTTATGGATCGGTTAATTCCGGGCCATACCTCATTGTTCTCAACTAAGTACCAGGCAGTTTTCTCTTTCTCCGTGGGTCCCTTCCAGGTGGCTGACAAATTGCAACAAATGGTTTTTTCCTTTATCTGCACGTTTTCTGTAATCAATAGTTAATTCCAATAAGCTTGCTAACAAAACCAAGCACTTTAATAGCAACATCTGGAGGACTTTTGACAATGATTTCGCTCCGGTAGTTGTTCATGAGCGCACTCATGTACAGCATAGATTTCAAGTCCATTTTAAAATCTTTTGTTCTGTGGTCTGTGAGTTTGTCCAGCACTTTACAAACGTCTTCAAAATAATGCTCCATTCTGAGGGCCGGTTGGTGTGTGTTATAAACCGTTACCACACTTTCAGTCGGATTGCGGAAACAATGTGTTACGCCTTTGGCGACGGCAAACTTATCCCCTTTCTTGCAACGACCCATTTGTCTTTAATGAAAAACTCCATTTTGCCTTCCAGTACTTCATACGTTTCAATAGCATGAGGATGTACATGTACCAAGGGGTCTTTCATGTTGCAGTTGGGTAATAGTTCCCAATGAAGGTCTAATGATTTTCCACCAGTATCAGCAGCCGCCTGCAAAACGGTAAATTTCATACCTACTGGCGTCATGTCAAGTATTTGATTTTTAGTAGCCATGTTTAATGAATTGAGTTGAAGTATTCCAGGATTGCCTGCAGCCAACACCTCAGCATACGCATGTTTTTAACAGAAGCAAAACTTGCGCTTTCATGTTGCCGCACCAAAGAAAACGCAAGGGCAGGCTCATTCGTGCAACATACAAAACGCAGTCTGAAAAATGAATGTACTCCTGTAGCTATATACTTGCTTACATCATTTAAATTCAATTAGCACTACCTTTTAGCAAGCTTTGCTGCTTCATCCGGCGCCAACGGAACAGGCACTTTATTATTTACCGGTGGAAGAGACTGCAGGTAAGTGTAAATGGCTTTTAAGTCATTATCATTCATTTTACCAAACTCCTGCCAGGGCATAGGTGGCAAAATTTGCCGGCCATGTTCCTGCCCCAGGTGCCTGCCGGTACGAAGCGTTTTAATAAATACGTCTTCTGTCCATGCGCCAAGGCCTGTGGTAGAATCGGGAGTAAGATTGGCTGCATAAGACACTCCCCACGGACCTACATAAGTAGTCATATCCGGTGCCATTTGCATCCAATGTCCGGGCTTTAAAGCATCACCATCAAACGGAGCAGTGGGCATAGCAGCAGGATGGCCGGATAACACTTTGGTACTATCTACCACAGGCCCTTGTGGTGTAAGTATCTTTGGTGAATGGCAGTCATTACATCCTGCCGCATTCACTAAATACTTCCCTCGCATTACTGCGCTTTCCTCTTCCTGGTCACGGACTTGCATAATATTGTCTGAAGTGTCTTCCTTTGAGGCATTGGTGTGGCATGAAGTAAGGACTAAAATAAGGGTAGCAGAAC
>JAICHT010000128.1 GCA_025924755.1 Chitinophagaceae bacterium
AAAGAAGCTACTGCTTTTACGGGAGCTTTTTTCCAGTTACTATCTAAATATTTTGCAAATTGCAGTCCGGCAAATACTTCCGCTCCTGCTCTTTTTTCAAGCTGGGCGTTCTGCCTGGCAATGGAATCGATTGCTTTATCCAGTTGCCGCATGCTAAGCATGCGCTGGTTGTTTTTATTAACACTATCAGAAGTGCGTTGAAACTGAAAGGAACTTAAATCAAACTGCTTTTTATATTCTTTAAATCCCAGCCGTATGAACTCGGTAGTGGAAGGGCTGTTTCCCCGCTCCTGGTAACGCCATCCATTCTTCAGCACAAACTCCAGTTAACGCTTGTTTTTTTTAACCCGCATAATACCATCTTTGGCCACTATAAAATTGTCCTGTAGGTCGTTGCTTTGTTCGTAGATAATAATGTTATGGATGATGCTGTCTTCTTCCTTCTTACCAATTTTTATAGCAAACCCATTGAGCTTATCATAAAACACCCCTTCTTTTAAATCGAAAGCCGGTTTGGCATATACAATATCCGTCAACAAGGTTCGCGACCGCAGGTTAGCTACCGGAATGATATAATTGCTAAACAAAAATGCCACGCCGCATATACCTGTCGTAACAATAAACAGCGGACGCATAAAGCGTAATAGCGAAATGCCAGCCGCTTTAATAGCTACCAGTTCAAAGCTTTCACCCAGGTTGCCAAACGTCATTAAAGAAGAAAGCAATACTGCCAGCGGCAAGGCCAATGGTATTAACACAGCACTTTGATACCATATGAATTCTAAAATAATTCCGGTGCTTAATCCTTTGCCTACAAAATCATCAATATACAGCCAAAAAAACTGCATCACCAATACCAGTAGCGTAATAAAAAAAGTAGCTACAAAAGGCCCGATAAATGCTTTTACAATAAGTTTGTCTAGTTTTTTAAACACAAGCTACCCACACTTTAATTTTAACTTGAAAATGGAGGAAGCAAAAATACATCTTTCAGGCACTGAGACAGAGTTGATGTGTAATGCCCATGTTATTTTAACGAAGAATATGGTGCTGCATAAAATAAAAACATTGCTGGAAAGTATCGAGTTTGATATGCAGTTGCAGGTACAAAGCAACAGCAATTGGCATATGCGGGAGGCGTTTCAAAACACCGCTAAAATTTCCAGGGGCGAAAACTACATGGGCCTGCCCTATATGGTTTTAGATTACCCGCGGCAGTTTGACAGCTTCAACATTTTTGCTATTCGCACCATGTTTTGGTGGGGCAACTTTTTTAGCAGCACCCTTCATATTACCGGCGATTATAAAGCTGCTTTTTTACCCAATATAGAAAACGCATATGAAACATTGGCCACCGCTGATTATTATATTGGAAGCAATGAAGATCCATGGGCCCACCATTTTGAAGAAGACAATTACAAAAATATAAGTGGTTTGAGCAAGGAAGAATTCTTACAAAGCTGCCGTGAGTATGACCATCTGAAAATTGCTGCAAAATTTCCTTTGTGGGAATGGGAACTGGCTTCTGACCGGCTTTTAAAAAGCTGGAAGCTATTCCTCAATATATGTTTTACAGCATATTAAAAGAACCCATATCAAAACAGCATAACCCGTAATGCATTCTGAACGAAACCTTGAACTTGCTTAATTGCCCAGCCGGTGAAACAGATCTTTCACCTGGTAATCCCACAGCATGCTTTGGTCTTTAATTTCTTTTTTCTCGGCAAAATCTTTAATTACTAAAATGGTTTGGTTGGTAACTTCCGATTTTTCTATTCTGAACTCAAAATATTCTTCTTTAGGTGCATGCGACCAATGAAAACGGATATATTTTTCAAATTCCTTTTCTAATACGTTGGCTTTTTCGTCCGATCCATTCCACGAAAAACTGAATACACCGTCTTTTTCATCTACCTTATCAGCAAACCATTCCTGCAAGCCGGACGGCGTCGAAAGAAAATCATATAAAATTGTTGGCGAACATCTCACCGGATATTCCAGTGTGTATGGTTGTTTTTTGCTCATCTTAATTTATTAACCTTATCTAGGGCTGCAATAATAGAAAATATATTAATGCATTGGGAAATTTTTGAAGGAAATTTACCTGCAACCAACTGCTAATTTGCCGCGTTCGTCGAAAACAACCTCAAATCTGATTGTTCATATAGTGGTTTTGTCTAATTTGGATTTGGTTAATCGGTGCTGAGTTGCTGACGAACCGGAAACGTGATGGATATTTTGGAATTAACCAAAAACTAACAACTAACAAAATCTGAAAGTAACCATCTAAAACAACCATCCTATGAGCATGCGTCAACTAAAGATCACGAAATCCATTACCAATCGTGAATCTCAAAGTCTGGAAAAGTATCTTCAGGAAATAGGCAAAGTAGAGCTTATTTCTCCAGAAGAAGAAGTACGATTGGCCACTTTAATTAAGCAAGGCGATCAAAAGGCTTTAGACCGGCTAACAAAAGCCAACCTGCGTTTTGTGGTATCTGTAGCCAAGCAGTATCAAAACCAGGGCCTGTCATTACCTGACCTGATTAATGAAGGCAATCTGGGTTTAATCAAATCTGCACAACGTTTCGACGAAACAAAAGGTTTTAAATTTATTTCTTACGCCGTATGGTGGATCCGTCAAAGCATTTTGCAGGCCTTGGCAGAACAGGCGCGGATTGTACGGCTTCCTTTAAACAAGGTAGGTTTATCTACCCGTATTCAAAAAGCGTATAGCCAACTGGAGCAGGAGTTTGAAAGAGAACCTTCCACCGAAGAACTGGCAGAAGTTTTGAATTTGGAACTGGAGGAAGTAGCTTCTTCATTAGGCATCAATGCCCGCCACGTAAGCATGGACACTCCCCTATCAGAAGGCGAAGAAGGTACGCTGCTGGATGTGCTGGAAAACCAGAATGCCGACAAAACGGATATGGAACTAGAGCATACACAATCGCTGCGTATTGAAATTGACCGTTCATTGCAAACCCTTACCGAAAGGCAAAAAGAAGTGATCTGTTATTTCTTTGGCATCGGGGTAGATCATCCGTTGAGCCTGGAAGATATCGGTGATAAATTTAGCCTTACCAGGGAGCGGGTGCGTCAAATAAAAGATAAAGCCATCACTAAGCTGCGTACTACACAGCGGTGCGATGCATTACGTCCTTTCTTAGGATAGCGGCAAACCATCTTCATCCTCCTATCTTTGCACAAAATATTAAAGTGAACATTTATTGTTCACTTTTTTTATGAGCAAATTTGTACTTAATATAGTAGTGCTCTTATAAAAATTAAGTTGGTATTAAAAATGAAAATTTGATATTGTGTTCAGATGTATAATAGGTAACAGGGCTGTCCTGCTCTAATATATACATTTGTATATAAAACTGAATTTTGCCCCAAGTGTAGAATTTGGAAAATGTTTTTACTTGAATATCAAAATTCTTTTTTACCGAAATTGATACTTTAAAATAATCTATAAATCAGCGATACAATGTTCGATTCATTACAGGAACGGCTGGAGGGAGCCTTCAAAAACTTAAAAGGCGAAGCTAAAATTACAGAGTTAAACATAGCGGCTACTGTAAAAGAAATACGCCGGGCATTGGTAGATGCCGATGTAAACTATAAAATTGCCAAAGAATTTACCGATAGCGTTAAAGACAAAGCCACCGGCGAAAAAGTAATTAATGCCATTAGCCCCAGCCAGTTGATGGTAAAAATTGTAAGCGACGAACTGATACATTTAATGGGCGATACGGCCAGCGAACTGAACGCTAAAGGCAGCCCGGCTGTAATATTAATTGCCGGCTTGCAAGGTAGCGGTAAAACCACATTTAGCGGTAAGCTTGCCAACTATTTAAAAAAGCGCAAGGGTTTATCGCCTATGTTGGTGGCGGCAGACGTATACCGCCCTGCAGCTATGGAGCAGCTAAGAGTACTGGGCGAGCAAATAGATGTGGATGTGCATATAGAGCTGGAAAATAAAAACCCGGTATCGATTGCCCAAAATGCAATAAGGGAAAGCCGCAGTAAAAATAAAAACGTCATTATCATAGATACAGCCGGACGTTTAGCAATCGATGAGGCAATGATGACGGAAGTGGCCAATATTAAAGCCGCAGTAAACCCGCAGGAAATTTTATTTGTAGTAGATAGTATGACCGGCCAGGATGCGGTAAATACCGCAAAAGCTTTTAACGACCGGCTGGATTTTAGCGGTGTGGTATTAACCAAGCTTGATGGCGATACCCGGGGCGGAGCCGCTCTTTCTATTAAATACACGGTTAATAAACCTATTAAATTTATAAGCAGCGGCGAAAAACTGGACACACTGGATGTATTTTACCCCGACCGGATGGCGCAGCGTATATTGGGTATGGGTGATATTACCTCGCTGGTAGAAAAAGCACAGGAGCAGTTTGATGAAGAACAGGCCAGGAAGCTGGAAAAAAAGATCCGTAAAAATCAATTTGACTTTGCCGATTTTAAACAGCAGCTGGAGCAGATAAAAAAGATGGGCAACTTAAAAGATTTAATGGCCATGATACCCGGGGTAGGTAAGGCTATTAAAGATATTGATATCAGCGATGACGCATTTAAGGGCATTGAAGCTATCATAAACTCGATGACACCTTTTGAAAGAGCCAACCCGGACGAGATTGATGGAGGCCGCCGCAAACGTATCGCGAAAGGCAGTGGGAAAGATATAGCTGAAGTAAATGCTTTTATGAAACAATTTGAGCAAATGCGGGAAATGATGAAAATGATGAACAAAATGCCTATGGGCGGTATGATGCCGCGAATGGGCGGAAGAAGATAAACCTTTCTCTTCAACACTATATTCAATCAAAATTATTTGTGAAGAGTGGGAGAATATTGCGAATTATAAAACTTCTTGAGTACCAGAATTATTAAATTACGGGAAAATAGATATTGAAATAGCTACAAATAAAAGAGTTAACCGGATATTATAAAACTTTATCAATCCTTTATTGTGATTTTTCAATCTCTCCCTTATTTTTGCACTTAGTAAATTCTATTATTCACGCATTTAAATTTCTATTTAAAATGCCAGTCAAAATCCGTTTACAAAGGCACGGGTCTAAAAAGAGACCCTTCTACTTTATTGTCGTTGCAGATGCACGCAGTCCCCGCGATGGTAAATTCATTCAAAAGTTAGGTACGTACAACCCATTAACCATGCCGGCTACTATTCAGCTAGACCGTCAGCGGGCATTGGATTGGTTAAACAAAGGTGCCCAGCCTACTGATACCGTTCGCAAGCTTTTATCGCACAAAGGTGTTTTATATCTGAAGCACTTACTGCGTGGTGTAAAGCTGGGTTTGTTTGATGATGCAACCGCAATGGAAAAGTTTCAAAAGTGGCATAGTGAGCACGAAGCGCAGATGCAACAGCGTCAGGAAGCTGCTATGAGAGAAAGAAGAGTCAGGAGAAATCCTCCATACCAAAGAACCAACAGAAGACCTGCTGGCGACGCTGGTAACCAAGGCTAATCTTACCGAAACCTCAAAAAGTATTAAGGTGGCCTATATGGTCACCTTTTATTTATTACAGATAGCTTAAATGATTGGTAAATAGGCAATGACTGAATATTTTAAAATAGGGAAATTCGTTAGCACATTTGGATTAAAAGGCGAAATGATATTAAAACACAATCTTGGCAAAAAGACGTCTTTAAAAGATTTACAGGCGCTTTTTTTAGAAGAACGAAAAGATGCTTTTTTACCTTATTTTATAGAAAGCACCCGTGTAAAAAGCGAAGACGAAATTTATATTAAACTCCAGGACATCATTACCCGCGAAGCCGCTACCAAAATCACGCAAAAAGAAGTATGGGTTACGGAGCCCGATTTTAAAAAGTATGCAGCCAAGTCCTCTCCTATCAATCTCTTAGGTTTTGACATAGTGGAAAACAAAAAAGTATTAGGCAAAATTTTAGAAGTAATCGAACAGCCGCACCAACTGCTTTGCCGTATAGAAATAGCAGAAAAAGAAGTGCTCATTCCGCTGAATGAAGACACTATAAAAAAAATTGACAAAAAAACCGCCCAGGTTATTGTGCAGTTGCCCGAAGGATTACTGGAAATTTATTTGTAGCCACGCCCAGTGCGGTCAATGCATTCCTTGCCTGTATCATATGCCGTTGTTCATGGGCTATAATAAACCGGAAGGCATCACCTAATTTTAATTTTATAAGCTTAGTAATGGTTATAGGAATGCGAATGGTATTTAAATCTCTTTGCCGGGACTCTTCTAATAATAGTAACAGTTTGTGTTGCTGGTCTATAAATTCGGCTAATACTATATCCACCTGCAAGTTATTTTCCGGTGCATGGCTTTTGGATGTTTTCATTTTATTTTTAACCTCAAACACGCTTTTTGGTTTGATTGCATTGGTAAAATAATCTCCCAATATTCCCGGGTTGAACCATGCCTGTTGCTGCATATCGTTATTTATAGATACTTGCTGATTTATTTCCTGCAGGTAATGGCGGCCGTAGGTGTTTAAATGTTCCAGTACCTGGGCTATACTCCATTTGCCGGGTGCCGGTTGCAGCAGCAGCGATGTTTTGTGCTGCTTAAAAAATTCAGCGCATTCTAATATTATTTTTACATCAGTTATTAAATCCGCTATTAACTTTTCAGATTGTAACTTTTTCATGTTTTACAATTTAAGAATTTAATATCAAAAAATGAGTAATTACATTTGGCAGGTGCAACTTTCTACCAGACATATTGCCCATTTTGATTTAGATGCTTTTTTTGTATCGGTGGAGTGCCTTCAAAATCCGTTATTAAAAGGCAAGCCCTTAATTGTAGGCGGCCACTCTGTTCGCGGTGTGGTATCGGCCTGCAGTTATGAAGCCCGCAAATTTGGGGTGCAAAGCGCTATGCCGGTAATGCAGGCCTTAAAACTTTGTCCGCAAGCTACAGTTATAAAAGGCAGTTATCATTTATACAGTTATTATTCGCGGCTGGTTACTACTATTATTGCCGGCAAGGTGCCGCTTTTTGAAAAAGCGTCTATCGATGAATTTTATATTGATTTAACCGGAATGGAAAAATTTTTTGGCGTACAGCAATATACCCGTGAGTTGCGAGCAACCATTATTAAAGAAACGGGTTTGCCTATTTCGTATGGATTAGCTACCAGCAAACTGGTAAGTAAAATGGCCACCAACGAAGCAAAGCCTAACGGTTATTTAGAAATTCCGGCAGGAAAAGAAACGGCTTTTTTATGGCCGCTTACTGTTGATAAAATTCCGATGGTAGGGAAGCAAACCGAGCACCAGTTGAAAAGCCTGGGCATATATACGATTGAGCAATTGGCCGCCACTCCGGTTGCCATCTTGGAAGGTCATTTTGGAAGTTGGGGAATCAGTTTATCAAACAAAGCAAACGGTATCGATGAATCGTTGGTAGAGCAGCATAATGAGCAAAAATCCATATCGCACGAAAACACTTTTCACGAAGATTCGGATAACATCATCTTTTTACAAAACGAATTGGTACGGCTTACAGAAAAAACGGCTTTTGATTTAAGAGATGAAAAAAAACTCACCGGCTGCATTACGGTAAAAATTAAATATGCCAATTTTGAACGCGTTACCCGGCAGGAAGTAATTGATTATACTGCTTTAGATGATGTACTGCTTACCAAAGTAAAAGACATATTCGGCAAGCTGTATAGGAAGGGCGAAAAGGTGCGGCTTTTGGGTGTGCGTTTCAGCCAGTTAATTCCGTTTACCATGCAAATGAATTTATTTGATAATGCAGAAGAAAAACTGCAACTCTATAAAACCGTTGATAAAATAAAAAATGATTTTGGCAAAGATGCTATTACCAAAGCCACTAATGTAAAAAAAAGTGGTAAAGCCTGAGGATATTCAAACAGGCGCATTACAACATACTATAATGTCAAATATTCTTGTACAGAAAGAACCGCCGAAAGTATTGGTTCTAGCCGCGTTCGCTGCCTTATATATTATTTGGGGTTCCACTTACCTCGCCAATCTTTTTGCGCTAAAAAGCATACCGCCATTTTTAATGGCAGGCATTCGTTTTTTTACGGCAGGCTTTATTCTTTTATGCTATCGTTTGCTGAATGGCGATACATCACCTACTTTACCGGCTATTGCTAAAAGCTCCTTCAGCGGAGTGATGATGTTGTTTCTGGGTACTGGTGCCGTGATATGGGCAGAGCAATATTTGCCCAGTGGCTTAACGGCTATAATTGTAGCTACCGTTCCGCTCTGGTTTGTAATAATGGATAAGCGGGAATGGAAAATGTATTTTTCAAACAAGGGTGTTATCATTGGATTGCTGATTGGTTTTATGGGCGTGCTGTTGCTGTTTGCAGGTCGCGATTCCGGTAATTTTTTCAGCAATAAAATGCACCTGCATAGTGCATTAATATTATTAGGAGGCAGTATGTGCTGGGCAGCAGGATCGCTGTATTCCAAATACAAGCCGGTAGCAGCTTCTACAGCTATAAAAGCCGCCATACAAATGATGGCCGCAGGCATTGCATCATTGCTTTTTGCCTTTATTACCAAAGAACAAAACCAGGTAGAATGGCAGCATATCAGTTGGGCTTCTATTAATGCTATGGTATATTTAATATTAATGGGTTCGCTGGTTGGCTACATATCTTATATATGGCTGCTGAGCGTACGGCCACCCTCACTGGTAGGCACATACGCTTATGTAAACCCGGTGGTAGCCGTGTTTTTGGGCTGGCTTATCGTCAATGAAAAGATAAGTACGCAGCAGGTAATTGCCCTTTGTATTATTTTATTTGGAGTGCTATTGGTAAATTTTTCTAAGCCAGCAATTGTAAAAGGAAAATAGCGCATTGTAATAAAACATGGCTTTGCTTAAATTTCCGGTTCACACAACTTCTTACCTTTATTCACTAATTTTTATATTATGCAGAAAGCCTGGAAAGAATATCAGGAAAAAAATAAAGAACGTTTCTTAAACGAAATGCTGGAGTTGTTACGCATTCCATCCGTAAGTGCCAAAAGCGAGCATAAAGAGGATATGCGTAAATGCGCTCAATTGGTAAGGCAAAGGTTATTAGATTCCGGATGCGATAAAGCGGAGGTAATGGAAACAGAGGGTTATCCGGTGGTATATGGCGAAAAAATAACGGATACGTCGAAACCAACGGTTTTAATATATGGCCACTATGATGTACAGCCCGCCGAACCGTTGGAGCTATGGCATAGTGGCCCGTTTGAACCTACTATTAAAGATGGTAAAGTATATGCACGTGGCAGTGCCGATGATAAAGGCCAGTTTTATATGCACATAAAAGCATTGGAAACCCTGGTAAAAACCAATACCCTTTCTACCAACTTTAAATTTTTAATTGAAGGAGAAGAAGAAGTGGGCTCGCCCAATTTAGGAAAATTTGTGGCGGAGCATAAAGAGCTGCTGAAAGCTGATGTGATATTGATTAGCGATAGTGCCATGATCAGCATGGAAAATCCATCATTGGATATTGGCGTGAGAGGCTTATCATATATCGAAGTAGAAGTAACCAGCGCCAACCGCGATTTGCATAGTGGTACGTATGGCGGTGCAGTAGCTAACCCTATTACCGTATTAGCTAAAATGATTGCTTCGGTGCACGATGAAAATAACCATATCACCATACCGCATTTTTACGATGATGTGGCCGTAGCAACACCGGAGGAAAGAGAACTGATGGCGAAAGCACCGTTTGATGAATCAGCATATAAAAGCGAGTTGGGCATTAAAGAAGTATGGGGCGAAAAAGGATACACAACCAATGAACGAACCGGCATCCGCC
>JAICHT010000129.1 GCA_025924755.1 Chitinophagaceae bacterium
CACCACAGATACATCCTGCGCTTTCTTTCCCTGATCATTTTAATTAATTGTGGCAGCATGGATATGGAAGTTAATATCCCGGCGGCAATACCAATAAACTGAGTTTCATTCATAGTCTAATTGGTTTGCAAATTATCAGCCATTTTATAGTAAGCGGCGGCGCAGGCTAAATAGTAGTATCGATGTTAATTTAAAAACCTTACAGGCATTCTAGCATTTTCATTTTAGGTTTTATGAATGTACTCTGCTAATTTTGCCCCGCTTATAAAAAGTATCTACATGAGACAAATTCCATTTCGTGAAGCTATACGCGAGGCAATGAACGAAGAAATGCGCAGAGACGACCGTGTTTTTTTAATGGGTGAAGAAGTTGCCGAATATAACGGTGCTTATAAAGTAAGCCAGGGAATGCTGGCCGAGTTTGGGCCGCGTAGGATAATAGATACTCCTATATCTGAACTGGGCTTTGCTGCCGTAGGAGTAGGTGCTGCACAAAATGGCCTTCGGCCGATTGTAGAATTTATGACCTGGAACTTTGCTACACTGGCACTCGATCAAATATTGAATACCGCATCAAAAATGCTGGCCATGAGTGGCGGACAAATTTCCTGCCCTATTGTATTTAGAGGACCAAATGGTTCTGCCGGCCAATTAGGCGCCCAGCACTCTACCGCTTTTGAAGCTTTGTATGCTAATATTCCAGGCCTTAAGGTAGTATCGGTTAGTAATGGTTACGACGCCAAAGGATTATTGAAGCAAGCGATCCGATATGAAGAAGACCCTGTAATTTTTATGGAAAGCGAAGTGAGCTATGGCGATAAAAGCGAAATTCCGGATGAAGAATATTATATAGAACTGGGCAAGGCTGATGTAAAAAAACAAGGAAATGATGTGACAATTGTTTCATTTAATAAGATGATGAAAGTAGCCCTGGGTGCTGCTGCCGAACTGGAAAAAGAAGGTGTAAGCGCAGAGGTGATAGACTTGCGTACCATTCGTCCGCTGGATTGGATGACCGTATTAGAAAGCGTGAAGAAAACCAATCGTTTGGTAATTATTGAAGAAGAATGGCCGTTTGGTTCCGTATCTTCCGAACTGGCATACCGTATACAAAAAGAAGGGTTTGATTATTTAGATGCACCTGTTCGCCGTATTACCGCTGCTGATGCACCATTGCATTATGCCGCTAATTTGGTAGCTGCTGCTTTACCCGACGTTCCCCGCACGGTAAAGCTGGTGAAAGAGGTGATGTATCTTAGAAAATAAAGTTTACTTTTTACTTTATACAAACAGGCGCTGCTAAACGGCGCCTGTTTGTATATAGGCATTTAAACACAACACTTTTCCCATTTTAAGGTTTTGTTTAAAAAAGAGGGCAATTAGTTTTTAATTACTAAAAATTCCTGCATCTTTGCAATGGTTTTTCATAGGATATTGGATTTTACACGAGGCTGGATGTCTATCCGGCCTTTATTTTTTATCTTACCTATACGTATTCCTCCTTGCAGGATACTATAATCTATATGGTCCTATTTAATTTATTTTGCACTTCAATAAAATTCTATGGCTACATTACTCATAATAGACGATGAAAAAGCAATCCGTAAAACACTTTCAGAAATATTATCGTTTGAAGGGTATACGATTGATGAGGCATCAGACGGAGAAGAAGGATTAAAAAAGTTTAAGGAAAAAACATATGATGCGGTTTTATGCGATATCAAAATGCCTAAAATAGATGGGCTGGAATTTTTACAAAAAGCAGTAGAATCTTCAACTGATGTGCCAATCATCATGATATCCGGGCACGGCACAATAGAAACAGCCGTGGAAGCGGTTAAAAAAGGTGCCTACGATTTTATACAGAAGCCACCCGATTTGAACCGGCTGCTGATAACCATACGGAATGCCATTGAACGCAACTCACTGGTTACTGAAACAAAAACGCTGAAACGCCGGACATCTAAAACGCAGGAAATGATTGGCGACTCGGAACCGATCCGGAAGATAAAAGATACTATTGAAAAAGTAGCGCCTACAGATGCCCGGGTATTAATAACGGGTGAAAACGGCGTAGGTAAAGAACTGGTAGCCCGTTGGCTACACGAAAAAAGCAATCGGGCTGAGGGAGCATTAGTAGAGGTAAACTGTGCAGCCATCCCCAGTGAGCTGATCGAAAGCGAATTATTTGGACATGAAAAAGGCTCATTTACTTCTGCTATCAAACAACGCATCGGTAAGTTTGAGCAGGCCAATGGCGGCACCTTGTTTTTGGATGAAATTGGTGATATGAGTTTAAGCGCACAAGCAAAAGTATTGCGGGCTTTGCAGGAAGGAAAAATTACAAGGGTAGGTGGCGATAAAGAAATTAATGTGGATGTAAGAGTGGTTACGGCAACCAACAAAGATTTATTGAAGGAAGTTGAAGAAAAGAATTTCAGGCTGGATCTATATCATCGTTTAAGCGTGATCGTTATACACGTGCCATCACTAAACGAACGCAGGGAAGATATACCGCTTCTGATAAACCGCTTTTTGCAGGATATCTGCGATGATTACGGCATATTAAAAAAGACAATGTCCGATGATGTGGTAAAACTCCTACAAACGTATAACTGGACCGGTAACATTCGCGAATTGCGCAACGTAGTAGAACGGCTGATCATATTATCGGGCAAAACCATCACTAAAGAAGATGTAAAGAATTACGTAACACCTAAACAAAACGGTGCTCAATAAACTGGTGAATCGCTTCATCTGATTTGAGCAACACCAGGTTGGTAAATTGTCGTTGCAGGGTGGATATACTGGCTCCTGATGCTATTATTTTAATATTTGAAAAACGGTGGCAGAGCGTTTCGAAAAAATCGTCTCCTAAAAAGCCTGTGAAGTTGGTTATTAAATGCAGGTAAAAATAGCGGACCGTAGTATGGCTGGTAAAATTTTCCAGGGCTTCCAAAGTAATATTTGGCCCAAGATAAATGGTATTCCACCCATTTTTCTTTAATAAATAATGAATAAAAAGCAGAGGAAGCTCGTGGTGCTCGCCATAGGGAGAAAACAACACGATAGCAGGTTCTGTTTCGCTTACCTGCGGCAACTCGTCTGTTTTTGCTATTATTTTATTTTGGATAATATAGCTGGCAAAATGTTCCTGGGCCGGTATCACATTGTTGGTCATCCAGAGCAAACCAACCCTTTTTAAAAATGGATAACAAACGGCTGATATGCACTTTTCAAATCCAATGATATCGGTTAAGTCTTTTAGCACTCGTGTAAATTGCTGCTCATTAAAATCCACAGCTGCTTCTATCAGCTTTGTAATAAACAACCCGTAATTAAAAGGCTCTACAAATGCTTCGGACGATTTTTTTAAAATAGCCTCGTCTGTAAGGTCGGCAATTTTAGAAATTTTAAGACCACTGTGATACAGGAAAGCTATTTGCAATAATTTTTTAAGTTCATCATTACTATAGATGCGGTGTTTGCTTTTTACATGCAGGGGTAACAGGTTTGGGTAGCGTTGTTCCCATATGCGTAGTGTGGCCGCTTTAATACCGGTCAGGTTTTCAATATCTCTTATTGTAAATTGTTGCACAGGGTTGCAAGTTAATATTAACCGTTAGTACACTTTAGCAAAAATTTTGGCGCTATACATTTGTATAACTTGGTTAATATAATACATTTGAACGTTTTTAATACACAACATCATGCCTTTCTCTCAACTTCTGGTGATCTATTTCATTTCTGTGTTAATTGTTTTTCTTCCGTCATTTGGTTTGGCAAAGATGTTTATAAAAGCAGGCGTTGCACCCTGGAAGGCTTATGTTCCTTTTTACAATACATGGGTGATGCAGGAACTCGGGAATCGGCCCAAGCACTGGGTATTCTGGCAATTCATTCCAGTAGTAGGATGGTTTATCAGTCCCGGAATTTTTATTGAATTTGTAAAATTATTTGGTCGTTTTTCTTTGGTAGATCATATACTGGCTGCCTTATTTGCACCCTTCTATTTTCCATACCTTGGCTATTCGCCCAAGGTGAGATACATTGGATTGCAAGGTGTGAAACATTACAAAAAGCCGGCCTGGAGAGAATGGATTGATGCGGCCGTTTTTGCTATAGTAGCTGCTACCTTAATACGCACTTTTGTTTTTGAAGCTTATACTATTCCATCCGGGTCTATGGAAAAAACCTTGCTAATTAATGATTTTTTGTTTGTAAGTAAATTTAGTTACGGCCCACGAATTCCTAATACGCCTTTATCTATTCCGTTTGTTCATAACTATATTGGCAACAGCGGTGTTACTTCTTATTCCAAATTAATTCAGTTGCCGTATATGCGTTGGTTTGCTTCGCCTGTAAAGCGCGGCGATGTGGTAGTATTTAATTTCCCAGCCGGTGATACGGTTATTAATAAACCCGATTACCAATCTGCCAAACCTTATTACGATGTAGCCCGCCAGTTAGGTGGTGGTAATATGAATGCAGGCCGCAATATGGTTTTAAATGATCCTGACAATTATCCAATAGTCGTGCATCCTGCCGATAAATCAGATAATTATATTAAGCGGTGTACGGGTGTGGCCGGCGATTCTTTGGAGGTGCGTGCCGCACATGTATATATCAATGGCAAAATGCAGGATCCTCCACCGCATTCGCAAATAAATTACCTGGTAGAAACAAACGGCCAGCAGTTAGATGAAGATGTGATGCGGAATGAGTACAATCTTAATATTAACGATGAAACAGAAGTAGCATCCCGCGGTAAAAATGTATATGAAATGTTGTTAACGGCAGAGGCCCTACAAAAAATGCAAGCTACCGGATTGGTTAAAAACGTAAAGCCCTTGCTGGAAGAACCGGCAACCACAGATCCGCGCTATTGGGGACAGGTATTATTTCCGTATGATACTTTGCACAAATGGACTGTAGATTATTATGGCCCGGTATGGATTCCGAAAAAAGGAGCTACCGTGCAGTTAACGCCTCAGAACTATTCCATTTACGAAAGAGCTATACGGGTATATGAGCACAATAGCCTGGAAAACCGCAACGGTAAGTATTATATAAATGGAAAAGAAACAACCTCGTATACTTTTAAGATGAACTATTATTGGATGATGGGAGATAACCGGCATGAATCGCAAGATTCCCGCTATTGGGGATTTGTACCGGAAGACCGGATTGTAGGAAAAGCAGCCCTGATATGGTTTAGCTGGAACAATGGCCCAAGATGGAACAGACTTTTCCGAACCGTAAAATAATTTAATTTATCTTTAAATGCTCTTGAAAAAATCAGGAGCATTTTTGTATTAATAGCATCACATGGAAGAAAATAAGTTTGAATTTAATTATAAAGTATTTACCAGTATAGACGAATTGCCGCAGGATCAGCAGCAGTTATTGAAAGAAGCCCGTGAAGTTACTTCTCAGGCCTATGCACCCTATTCCAACTTCCAGGTAGGGGCAGTAGCCAAACTAACTAACGGCGAACTGGTTAAAGGTAGCAACCAGGAGAATGCATCTTTTCCGGTAGGGTTGTGTGCCGAACGGGTATTGCTGGCGTCCATTTCATCCATACATCCGAAAACGCCTGCAGAAGCCATTGCTATCAGCTATAAAAGCGACCAACATACCAGCGATCATCCTATCTCTCCATGCGGTATATGCCGGCAGGCATTGCAGGAGTTTGAAATGCGAACCAATCACCCGGTGCAGCTCATATTGGGTGGAATGTCGGGGCCGGTATACGTTATTGATAGTGCCAGTCGTTTGCTGCCTTTAGCATTTACAAGTGAAGAATTGCGTTAGTTTATAATGCTTCTGATAAAAGATTAAAAGTATTTAATGGCCATTAGTATTCTTATTTGTAAAATATACTGGTGGTCAAAAGTTCAATACCTGAACGCCGGAATGATGTTTGGCCTCCAGCGATAATAAAAATTGCTTTCTCCACAAACCACCTGCATAGCCGGTAAGTTTCGAGTTGCTGCCAATAACTCTATGGCAAGGTACTATAATAGCTAATTTGTTTTTTCCGTTGGCAGCAGCAACTGCACGTATGGCTTTTACGTCGCCAAATTGCTTGGTTAAGTTCATATAGCTGATGGTTTTTCCATATGGAATTTTTGAAAGTAAATCCCATATTTTCACTTGAAACTCTGTACCATTTTGTTGCAGCGGCAAATCGAAACTTTTCCGCTTTCCATCAAAGTATTCATTCAGTTGCGCTATACTTTTTATCAATATCGGATGAGAATTGTTTATTGCACCGGGTTCATCAGCAAACAGTAATTCTGTAAGGTGCTCATCAGAGCATTGCAGTTTTAAATAACCAACAGGCGAGGAGTAATAAGTAGTATAGTGCATCAACCAAGTTTTAAACCATTGGATACATTTTGTGCCGGTTGTATCAATACCACTTCTCCATTTTCATTATATATACCCAGCACTAAACATTCACTTTTAAAGGTAGCAATTTGTTTGGGTGGGAAATTGATTACCGCAATAATCTGTTGTTGTAGCAACTGTTCAGGTGTATATAAAGAAGTAATTTGTGCAGAGGAAGTTTTAATGCCAATATCACCCCCAAAATCAATACTAAGTTTATAGGCCGGCTTTTTGGCTTCAGGGAAATACGATGCATCAATGATAGTGCCTACACGGATATCTAGCTTTTCAAAATCGCTCCAGGTGACGGTATTCATCCCGGAAAATTAATCCAATAAATTGGCGAGATTTAGTAATTCGGATTTTTTATAGCTGTTTTTTTCCGTAGTAAAACACTTCGACATTTCTTCCAGCAAATGCTGAATTACTTTTTTATTATTCAGCGGCTTAAAGTAAGAATGCGTGGCCGGTACCGAGATGCGTTTGAAATAAGCTTCTATATCTTTATGAGTAAACACCTGCCCAGTGGAAGGTTCAATAAAAAACTCAATTTTATTAATTAGTTGTTCTTTGGGTTCGTTGCTGTAACCTGGTTTAAAATACGCTAAAATAAATTGCTTGGGTATGGCAAGTGCTTTTACCGGAATATCCAGCAGATCACACAATATTAAATAAAGCACACCATTGCTCATCTGGTTGCCCCGTTTAGATTCCAGCACCTTATTTATCAAAAAATCATTGACATCGCTATAAGCTACCTCTGCGCCTTTTAAACTATAGTATCCATACAAGATGCCGGTAACTATACGAATCTGCTCCAACGGAGTTAAATAATTATTGAGTTCCAGCCAGATGTTGCGGCGTATTTTTTCAATGTCCTGTAATGCAGCAGCCGTAGCTATATCGGGATATTGAAATTTGCAGGCAAGCAAAGCGCCTACCATCAAATCGAAATGACCGGCAAGGTTCCATTGGCGGAAGTCTTCCACAAGATCGGTATAATGCAGCCGGTGAATTAATAGTTCGATACGTTCCTGTATCTCTTCATCAGGCGTGGTTTCCCACAAATTTTCAAGGCTGGGGATGATTCGTAAACCGTACTCTACAATCTTGCTTGACACTGCGCCGAAAACATCTTCATCCGGATCGTCAATTAAATTTAAAAGCGCTGATATTTCTTTTGTATTTTCCATACCACACAATTCTTAAAATGGTTAGGCCTTTTTGCTTTTAGCGGTTTTCTTTGCCTTGGCTTTTGCTGCAAAGGCACCAGGCACCTGCGTTTCAATCATTTTTTTTACGTCCTCCAGCGACAGTGTTGCTATTTCTTCTGCCGTGAGCTTTTCTCCATTTTTTTTCCTTCCAAGCTTCAGCATTTTTTTACCGTACCGTATAAAAGCACCCCAGCGGCCATTTTCAATAGAAATTTTTTCTTTTGCCCATTGCTGTATATAACGGTTGGATTCTTTGGCAACTTTTTTCTCAATTAATTCATCAATATCTTTTTGTTTCAACGCATCGAAATTGTAAGCTCTCGGCACATTAATATACAAGTCGTTCCATTTGATAAAAGGGCCAAACCGACCTTTGCCTTTTGTTACCGGCATATTTTCGTAATTGCCTATTGGCGCATCTGCAATTTGCTTTTGACCAATTAGTTCAATAGCACGATCCATATCAATATCCAAAGGTTCTTCGCCTTTAGGTAGCGAAATAGCTTGCTCGCCGTACTTAATATAAGGTCCGAATCTTCCGGCATTTACCGATACTTCTTCGCCATTATGCTCTCCTAAAGTACGAGGAAGTTTAAATAATTCCAATGCTTCGGGCAGGGAAATTGTTTCGATACTTTGGGTGGCTTTCAGCTTGGCAAACCGAGGCTTTTGTTCGTCATCATTAGTACCAATTTGTGCCATCGGGCCATACCTGCCCATGCGGGCAATTACCGGTTTACCGCTTTCTGGGTCAGTACCCAATTCGCGTTCGCCTTTAATGCGTTCAGCCGTTTCAATGGTTTTATCCACATCTTTTTTAAATGGATTATAAAATTCATCAATCATTTTATTCCACTTAAGTTGACCGCGGGCCACTTCGTCAAATTCGCCTTCAATACGGGCTGTAAAACCATAGTCCATGATGTCGTCAAAATGCAACTTTAAAAAATCGGTTACTACCAAACCTAAATCGGTTGGGAATAATTTCGATTTTTCAGCACCGGTATTTTCTGTTTCATTTTGTTTGGTAATTGTATTATTGTTTAATACAAATACACGAAAGCCTCTTTGTATTCCTTCTTTGTCGCGTTTTTCCACATACTCTCTTTTTAAAATAGTAGAAATAGTAGGTGCATACGTTGAAGGTCGACCGATGCCGAGCTCTTCCAGCTTTTTTACGAGTGATGCTTCCGTATAACGCGGTAACGGACGGGTATATCGCTCAATAGCTTTCATTTCTTTTAGAGGTAATTGCTGCGATACGGAAAGCGGGGGCAACATGCCTTCTGTATTTTCATCACCGTCTTTATCTTCATCATCTACGTCTTCGCGGTAAACTTTAATAAAACCATCAAATTTTAATACTTCTCCCTGGGCGGTTAAGTCAGCGTTATTGGAAGAGATATTAATTTTTGCAATAGTTTTTTCCAGTTCCGCATCTGCCATCTGGCAGGCCATAGTGCGTTTCCATATCAGCTCATAAAGCCTTTTGGTATCCGGATCAGTAACGGTAGTATTGGCCATGTACGTAGGGCGGATGGCTTCGTGAGCTTCCTGCGCCGAATCGTTTTTGGTTTTGTATTTACGTGCCTTATAATATTTATCGCCGTAATTAGCAGCTATGTTTTTACGGATGTCATCCATGGCAGTTTCACTCAGGTTCACGCTATCCGTACGCATATAGGTAATCTGCCCGTTTTCGTAAAGCTTCTGCGCCAGCAACATCGTGCGGCTTACACCATAGCCTAATTTTCGGCTGGCTTCCTGCTGTAGGGTAGATGTCGTAAATGGAGCAGACGGCGTGCGGCGGGTAGGTTTTACCTGTATATCTTTTACGGTATAGATGGCTCCCTTGCACTCATTTAAAAACTGTTCTGCTTCCTCGGCTTTATTAAACTTATTGCCCTCTGCTTTAAACGAAACCAATTTGCCGCTGTTGTCTTTTGCAGTAAAGGAAACCTCTATTTTAAAACTGCTTTGGGCTGTAAACGCATTGATCTCTCTTTCTCTTTCTGCTATCAAACGCACCGCTACACTCTGCACCCGGCCGGCGCTTAAATTATTTTTCATGCTCATTTTGCGCCAGAGCACAGGGCTCAACTCAAACCCTACAATACGATCTAATACACGGCGGGCCTGCTGTGCATTTACAAGGTTCATATCCACCGTTC
>JAICHT010000130.1 GCA_025924755.1 Chitinophagaceae bacterium
AGACTCCTATAAGCAGGTAAAAGGGCAAAAGAAAGAAACCATTGGCCAGCTGATGCTGCTGCAAAAAAAGCTGGCGCTTCAGGATCAGTATATAGCCAATATTAACAAAGAAATCAAACTTATTGGTAATGATATTTACTCCAGCACGCTGGAGCTAAACAAACTGCAACGGCAACTGGACACGCTAAAAGCGCAATATGCCCGTAGTGTAATATATGCGTATAAAAACCGCAGTACTTATGATTACCTGAATTTTATTTTTTCTGCTACCAGTTTTAATGATGCGTTGAAACGCATAGCTTACCTGCGTTCGTACCGTACGTTCCGGCAGCAACAGGTAGCCGAAATTCAACAAACGCAAAAATTGATAGGACAACGCAAGCAGGAATTGCTGGGAAAGAAAACACAAAAAAGTTCAGCCTTGCAAAACCAGGAAAAACAGTTGAATGTTTTAGAAGACCAGAAAAAAGAAAAGGATGCAGTAGTAGCGAAACTAAAATCTCAGGAAAGCGATTTGTCTAAACAGATTGCCACACGCAAAAAGCAATACAAACAGCTCACCAACCAGATTGCGGCTTTAATACGCCGCGAAATTGAAGAACGCAGACGGGCTGAGGCTGCTGCTGCAGAAGCGGAGCGTAAGCGGGCCGAAGCATCTGCAAAAAACAATACTAGTACCAATAGCAACGCCACTGCTTCAGCCCCGGCTGCAAAAGCCTCTGTAAGAAAATCGCCTGCTACCATACCGTTGAACGCAAAAGAAGTAGCCCTGGCAAATGGATTTGCCAATAACAGGGGCAAACTGCCATGGCCGGTAGATAATGGATTTGTCAGCGTTCATTATGGTACATACGAGGTGCCCGGCACTTCTATAAAAGGCGATAATCCCGGTATTACTATTACCACACCTTCGGCCGGTACTACTGTAAAAGCTGTATTTGATGGCGATGTAATAGGCGTATTTAATTTAGGAGATGCAATGGCTGTTACTATTAGTCATGGCAAATATTTTACTACCTATAGCAACTTGTCTAGCGTAAATGTAAGCCGCGGAACCAATGTGCATACCGGCCAGGCTATTGGCAAAGCTGCAAGTGATGATGAAGGAGGCGCCGGGGGTAAGGTAGATTTTTTACTGATGGTGGAAACAAAAAACGTAAATCCCGAGCCATGGTTAAGAAAATAAACTCAGTTGCCTAAAAGCTGCTCGTATAACTTTTCGTATAAAGGAACGATGCGGTGAATGTCAAAGTTTTTGGCGTGTTCCGCGGCAGCCATTTTAAATTGCTGTAATGTTTCATCATCTTTTAAAATATCCAATGCCTGGTTGCTCATACTATCAATATCACCCACATTGCTCATATATCCTGTTATGCCCTGCACAATTACTTCTGGCAAGCCGCCGGCATTGGTAGATACTACCGGCACGCCTGCCGCCATGGCTTCCAGCGCTGCCAGGCCAAAACTTTCATATTCGGATGTTAATAAAAACAAATCGGCAATGGCTAATATGTCTTCCATCTGCTCCTGCTTGCCTACAAAGCGGATATGGTCGCAAGTGCCTAGTTTGCGGCACAAATCCTCTGCCGTAGCACGCTCGGGTCCGTCACCTACAAATAAAAGTTTACTGGGAAGCTTTTGGTTTACTTTATAAAAAATCTTAACCACATCCTGCACTCTTTTTATCTTTCTGAAATTGGAGGCGTGCAGTAAAATCCGTTCACCGTCAGGCGCAATTACTTTTTTAAAGGCATCTATAGGTTTTCGGCTAAAACGCTTTACATCTACAAAGTTGTGAATGACCTCAATTTGCTTTTTAATAGTAAACGTTCGATAGGTTTCCTCGCACAAATTTTGGGAAACGGCTGTTATGGCATCACTTTGATTAATAGAAAAAGCCACCACCGGTGCATAGGTTTTATCTCTGCCCACCAGTGTAATATCGGTACCGTGCAAGGTGGTAATTACCGGGATGCTGATGCCATCCGTTTCCAGAATTTTTTTAGCCATATATGCCGCTGCAGCATGCGGTATGGCATAATGCACGTGCAATAATTGCAGTTGGTTATTTTTAATTACGTCTACCAGCGTACTGGCCAAAGCAGTCTCGTAGGGTGGATAGTCAAAAAGCGGGTAAGGGGGTACCTGCACTTCGTGATAATAAATATTGGGTACAAAACCATTTAGCCGTACCGGCTGCTGGTAAGTAATAAAATGCACATGATGCCCTTTTTGGGCCAAAGCCTTGCCAAGTTCCGTAGCCAAAACGCCGCTACCGCCAAAGGTGGGATAACAAACAATACCTATCCGCATACAATCAATTATTGGGCAGCGAAGTTAAACACAATTAATGGTTGCGATGGATGAACAAAGTTAAATAATGCACCGGCATCTCTTTAAGACGTACCGGAAGGTATCAATATGCTTAATTTATCTGTATAAACAAAATATAGATATGGCAGATTCCTTTTCGTGCATGTACAGTTTGCCTTATTTTAGCATGATGATGAAGTCTTTTGTTTTTGTCTGTAGTTTATTGCTTCTGTCGTTTGTTTCCTTTGCTCAAACCGAAGATTCTGTTTTCATCCGCCGCATAGCCGATGAAATTTTAATAAACAGTAAAGCATATAGTAATCTTCATACCCTTACCAAGCAAATTGGCGGACGGCTCGCCGGCTCGCCGGGTATGGTAAAAGCGGAACAGTGGGGCCAGCGGGCTTTGCGGGCTGCGGGTGCCGATACGGTGTGGCTGCAACAGTGCATGGTGCCGCATTGGGTGCGGGGCGGTAAAGATGAAGCTACAGCAATAACAGGCAATAGTAAAAAAACGCTGGATGTAGTAGCATTAGGAAATTCTGTAGGAACAGCCAAAAATGGTATAACGGCAGCGGTAGTGGAAGTGAGAGATTTTGATGACCTGGAAAAAAAGAAAGACCAGGTAAAGGATAAAATTGTTTTTTACAACTACCCGTTCAACCCTACATTTATCAGAACCTTCCAGGCATATAGCGATGCGGTAAAGTACAGGGGGCAGGGGCCCAGCCGTGCCGCTAAGTATGGTGCAAAAGCCGTAATAATAAGAAGCATGTCGCACGGCGCCAACAATTTTCCACATACCGGCAGTACTAAGTATACCGATTCTACCCTGCAAATTCCTGCAGTAGCTGTGGGCCTGCAAGATGCTGACTGGTTGAGCAATGTATTAAAATCGCAGGCTGTTTCTGCCACCGTTAAAACGGCCGGGCATTTTTTACCCGATACCATTGGCCATAATATCATTGGCGAAATAAAGGGTTCTCAATTTCCAAATGAATATATCACCGTAGGCGGGCATTTAGATAGCTGGGATGTAAACGAAGGTGCTCACGATGATGGCACCGGCGTGGTGCAAACCATCGAGGTGATGCGTGCCTTGCAGGCATTGGGCTATCAACCCAAACACACCATACGGTTTGTATTATTTGCCAATGAAGAAAACGGCTTGCGCGGCGGCACCAAATATGCCGAAGAAGCCAAGGAAAAAGGAGAGCATCACATCTTTGCATTGGAAAGCGACAATGGCGGCTTTACTCCACGCGGCTTTAGCTTAGTGGCCAATGCGGCGCAATCTCAAAAAATAAAAGGGTGGAGAGACCTGCTTGAACCTTATGGCACGTATGAGTTTTTAACGGGTGCCGGCTCGGATGTAACGCCGCTGAATAGCACGCAGGGTGTACCGGTTGGTGAACTATTGCCCGATTCGCAGCGTTATTTTGATTTGCACCATGCCCGTAATGATGTATTTGAAGCCGTGGATAAGCGGGAACTGGAACTGGGTGCAGTTAATATGGCTGGCTTAATTTATTTAATTGATAAATACGGCTTGTAAATTGATAACTTACACAATATGAAACGACTTTTAATACTGTTTGTCTTAATTATACTGCTTATTGCTGGTTTTTTCGTTTACTGGAATTATTATAATGTGTATAGTAGCGGCGAACGTAAAGGAGCCTTAATAAAAATCACCCGGAAAGGTAATGTTTTTAAAACCGTAGAAGGCGAAATGTGGTTAAGCTGCAGGAATATGGTGAATGCCGAAAAGTTTTATTTTTCTGTTGATAATAAAGCAGTAGCCGACTCTTTGGAGCATTTGCAGGACGAATGCTTAGAGGTGCAATACCAACAATACCGCCGTGCCTTGCCTTGGCGGGGTGATATGGAATATATTGTGGTAGGATATAGAAAGATCCAGTAGTTGTGTGCTGGTTTATTGACCGGCATACAACAAAAAGATAGCCGGTCTTTTATGCAATTGCGGCATAGCTTTTTTCCATTGCTGTGCTGATTTGGTTTGTATCATTTCCGTTTCCGCAGTGATATCTACCGCTACACAAATTTGCGTTTGCGGATTACAGGTTTTTGTTAATACTTCTAAGAGTTGATTATTGCGATATGGCGTTTCAATAAAAATTTGTGTACAGGCCTTTTGCTTCGATTCTGTTTCCAGGCTTTTTATAGCTTTTATGCGTTGTTCAGTATCAATAGGCAAATAACCTACAAATTGAAACTGCTGTCCGTTCATACCACTGGCCATCAGTGCCAGCAATATAGCATTCGGGCCTACCAATGGTTTTACAACTGCATTTAGCTCCTGCGCTGCTTTTACTAAAATCTGTCCCGGATCAGCCACACCCGGGCAACCGGCTTCGCTTATGATACCAATAACCGTATCTTCTTTTATTTTTTGCTTGAAAGAGGCTAACATTTCCGCATTGACTTCTTTGATAGTATACCACCCGTAATCATCAATGATCATTTCTTTCCAAAGCAGTTTTAAATAGCGGCGGGCCGTACGTTCATTCTCCACAAAAAAAACACGGCATTGCTGCACCGCTTCTAATATATAAGGTGGTAAAGGTGCAAGTTGCCCTTCGTACAAAACTGTTGGAATTAAATAAACTGTTGCTGCCATTATGCATTTTTTATTTTGTGCAGGCTAAGCGTGGCGGCTACTACAGCATATGCCGGTGCCAGTACCCAGCCTATAAGCACTACTGCATGAAGCAGGTAAAAAATTAAACCATTGCCTATTGCCAGGCCTTTATGCCTGCCGATATAATCAATACTTTGCGAAAAGGAAAGCCGGGCCCTTTCGCAACTATAATCCAACATGGAAAAACCATAGAAATAACACTCCACAAATAAAGCAATTACCGGGCTTATCCAACCCACAACCGGTACCAGAGATAATACTAGCAATAAAAATACATAGATGGTTTGCCACAGCGTATTGCGCAAAGCCAGCCGCGTTCCTCTCAATACATCTTTTGCAAATTGCCTGAAGTGAAACGGGTATTCTTTATCCTCTAAAATGCTTTCTGTCCGTTCGCTTAAATAGGCAAATACCGGCGATCCGGCAATAAGAAACAAATATTTGAAAAGGGAAAAATAAAAGAAGACCAATACCAGACGCAGCATTAACCCTATCATTACAAAGAAAAAGCTAAGCCACTCACTGCGTTGTTTTTGAAGCCACACCTCAAGGCCCATTTCACGGCTGGCCAGGGTTACGGCATTGTTGGCCGATGTCCAGAAAAAGTACATACCTACCATAAAAAGCAGGGCATATATAATACCGGGTATAACAATCCACTTCCACAACCGGTGTTTTTTTATAAACTGGTGTGCCTCAAAATAAGATTGTATGGCAATAACCATTTCTTTAAGCAAGGAACGTATTTCTGTAGTTCATAAATAATATTTAAACGGCCGCTTATTTGGTTCTTAATTGATATGGGATATTACAATAATTGGTAGGTTTGAGTGGGTAAATATATTGTAAAAGAATGCAGTGGCAAATGGGTATAAATAACCGGATATGAAAAAGGTGCCTTTATCTTTTTATTTACGAGAAAATGTGGTGCAGATTGCAAAGGAATTAATTGGCAAAGTACTGGTAACAAATTGGGAAGGTGTAAAAACATCCGGCCGCATTGTAGAAACAGAAGCCTATGCGGGGGAAACCGACAAGGCATCGCATGCCTCAAAAGGAAAAACACCCCGCACCCGCGTCATGTACCAAAATGGCGGCATAGCCTATGTGTATTTATGCTACGGCATTCACCAGATGTTTAATATTGTTACCAATGTAAATGATGTGCCGCATGCCATATTAATACGGGCATTGGAGCCATTGAAAGGTATGGACATGATGCTGAAACGGACCGGTAAAAAGGTGGCAGACCATACACTAACACGGGGGCCGGGAAATGTAGGCAAAGCCCTTGGGTTTCATACTTCGCAATGTGGACTTTCGCTGGTGAGTAATGAATTATTTATTGCAGATGATGGTTATAAAATTGAGGAAAAACAAATTGTTCAATCCACACGGATAGGCGTGGCATATGCCGGTGCGGATGCGTTGTTAGATTATCGTTTTCATCTGAAAGATAACCCGTATGTAAGCGGAAAAAAGTAGAAGTTTTTAAGGATGTACACAATAAACTGCGCTGTGTGGAACTATATCAGTATATGCATCAAATAGAAACTTATTACTCACTATCTCTTACTAAAACTTAGGGCAGTTAATTCTTTTATGATTTGGGTCATCGGGTTTTTTAATATAGATCAAAGAAATCTCAGCACCACCGCGCATATTGGAGGCTGGTTTTAGTCCCGATGTATTTACATCATACGTAGCTCCAAATTGAAAGTCGCCAAACTCCAGTCCCACATAAGGTATAATGGCATCGCCCAACCGTACCCAGGTGCCTAAATATAAATTAGTAGGTTTTGTTTCTTCCGGGTTCAGGTTTATAGCATAGGCACCGCCAATAGTAGTATTGGTGGCATTGGCCTGCCGGCTGTAATTGCCGCTAAAGTGTATCGCATTAAACTGGCCCGAAGGGATATGGCCCCCTGCCTGGAAAGTAACTCTTGGTGATAAATAAAAGTCGCCGCCATTAAACGTTTCCTTTGGCCGGTTCAGGTGGTAGCCCGATACACCTACATAATAATTATTTTCATCCCCGGTACTGCCGTTAAATAATAAGCCGGCATTTATATCAAAATACTTTACATTAATTTGGTTGGCGTTAAACACTTCGTTTGTAACGCCGGTAAAACCTAAAGAAGTTAATTGGTCTTCAAATTTTAATTGTGTGATATCTAACCGCTTATTTACAAATGTTCCCTGGAAGCCGGCACCCAACTGGTTCAGCCCGTTTTCGTCCAGGCTTTTATGATAGGCAGTAGACAGCGCTATATAATTGTTTTGCAATACACCATTGCCGCTTTTATCGGTAAACGCCATAATACCAATACCAAACTGGTCAAACTCCGGAATAGCGTTTTTTAAAATGCCGCCATCAGCCGATATGGTAGCGGTGGTAAATGCATTATTGATAGTAGGCCACTGATTGCGGTAATTACCGGCTACGCGAAACGTGCCATCAAACTTGCCTGTAAACGCCGGGTTTAGGGTTAACGGTGAAGCAAAAAACTGGGAAAAGTTAGGATCCTGCGCCCAGGAAAAACGGGCGGCAGCTATAAGGATTAAAATACAAAGCAGCTTTTTCATTCTCACAGTCAGTTAGGAGCGAAAAGATACAAATATTTTTGATATTTAAAATGATAACGCTCACATCTGTATTTTAGTGCCAAACGCCAGGTCGCCGGCATCGCCAAGGCCCGGAACAATATAGCCTTTAGCCGTTAGCTCTTCATCAATATCACCACACCAGATGGCTGCATCCGGCACTTCTCTCCGCACATATTCAATACCAATAGTGCAGGCAATAGCAGTTACTACATAAATGGCAGCAGGCGCACCTACTTCTTTTAAATAATGAATGGTTTTTACCAGCGATGCGCCGGTGGCCAGCATTGGGTCGGAAATAATTAATATGCGGTCGTCAATTTCGGGGCACGATAAATACTCCAGGCTTATTTGAAACGATCCGTCTTTATCGTGTTTGCGGTAGGCTGATACAAAAGCATTGTCGGCTTTATCAAAATAATTTAATAATCCCTGGTGCAGCGGAAGCCCGGCCCGCAATATGGTGGCTAATACCGGTGGCTGGCTTATTACATTGCAAACTGCGGTGCCTAATGGCGTTTGCACCTCTTTAGCCACGGCTGGTAATATTTTACTTATTTCATACGCTGCTACTTCACCAATACGCTCCAGGTTGCGGCGAAAACGCATGCGGTCTTTTTGTATTTCAATGTCACGGATTTCAGCTATCCAGTTACTAACCAGCGAGTGTGCTTTACTTAAATTTATAACCATGAAATTGAATTTCTATCGGTAAACAATAGCAGGATTAGGTTTGTACTTAATTTCGGCAAATCTAATTTCTTATATCTGAAAATTAAAAAAGGTTGTTATGGTATATAAAGTAATAGGGATAATGAGTGGCAGTTCATTGGATGGATTGGACATAGTGTATGTGGAATTAAATGAAAACGGCGGCAACTGGAGCTTTGAAAATGTGATAGGCCGCTGTTATGGATATGACGCAGCGTGGATGGAAAAGTTGAAAAACGCTGTTACATTAAACGCCTTCGACTATCAACTGTTGCATGCCGAATATGGTCATTATATCGGCAGGATGGTAAATGCTTTTATTGACGAAAACCAACTGCATTATAAAGTAGCTTTCATTGCTTCTCACGGGCATACTACTTTTCACGTACCCAAAAAAATGACAGCGCAACTGGGCGATGGCGCTGCTATTGCTGCGGAAACGCACCTGCCGGTAGTGTCGGATCTGCGGGCCCTGGATGTAGCCTTTGGTGGGCAGGGAGCGCCAGTGGTGCCTATTGGCGAAAAGCTGTTATTTAAAGACCATTATATGTTTTTAAATATTGGCGGCATTGCCAATATCTCTATCAATACACCGGAGGGTTATATTGCTTTTGACGTATGCCCTGCCAATAGAGTGCTGAATATGCTGGCGGCTAAAATGAGCAAGGAATATGATGCCGGTGGCGCAGTGGCTGCTTCAGGAAATATCAATACAAATCTGTTGCAAAAATTAAATGCACTAGACTATTATCAGCAACCCTATCCAAAATCATTAGCCAACAGTTTTGGTACCGATGAAGTATATCCATTGATCCGGTCGTTTGGTATAACGCATCCCGATGAATTAAGAACCTATACCGAGCATATAGTAATGCAAATAAAAAATGCGTTGGAGACAGCAGGTGCATATACACTCAACAATCAAAACGCCACATTACTGGTTACCGGCGGCGGTGCTTTCAATACCTTTTTAATAGAACGGTTGAAAGAAGTGTTGCAACTTGCAGGCATCGAGGTGGTGGTACCGGAGGATGCGATTGTTAACTATAAAGAAGCCCTGATAATGGCGCTGATGGGTGTACTGCGCTGGCGGCAGGAGTATACAGTGCTTGCCTCTGTTACCGGCGCTGAAAGAGATAGTATTGGCGGCGCCGTTTGGATAGGGCAGGAGGCCTAGCGGCACTGCTTTACTTTCATAAATAACGGGGATGGGTATACGTAAAAGTAACACGTCAGGCCAGGTGATTGTAATAAAAATTACAAGATTCCAGTTTGTTTTTAAATTGCTGCGGATGCGCTTTCATACGTTGCCAGGCAGCTGTAAACCTATAGCTGGTACCAGTTTGATACAATATGAAGTTAACTGCATAAAAATTAGGAGGTTGTCTCGAAGCCTGGAACAGGAATGAAATCGTGTGATTCTTTTTACACATTG
>JAICHT010000131.1 GCA_025924755.1 Chitinophagaceae bacterium
CATGATAGCCGCCGGCGAAGTATTCGTGCCGGTATTGGCTGGTACTTTAACTACGCTGGCGCCTTTCTTTCCACTGCTTTTCTGGCAGGGTATCATTGGCAAGTTTATGATCTACTTACCGGTGATGCTGATATTTACCTTATCGGCCTCTGTGCTGGTGGCGTTTATAAAGAACACGGTTTTTGCGGTGGACTTTATGAACCATCCGGAAGTAGAAGGCAGGGAACCCAAATCAGCAATATTCAGAAAGCCGGCTTTATGGATCGCTGTGGTTGCCGGTATCATATTAGATGTTCTTGGGGCTACTTTTTTTGGCAACCTTATCATTTTTATGGCCATACTGGTAATCCTTAACCGGTATGTATTTGATAGTGCTATTCACCGGTTTCAAAACAACGCCTTGCCGTGGATCATGCGGCATTACGAAAGTGCGCTGCGCTGGGCATTAAGAGGCTGGCGGCCGGTTTGGTTGCTGCTGGCTACGTTTGGCATGCTGTTACTTTCCATATTCTTATTTGCAGTGCGTAAAGTGCCGGTGGTGTTTTTCCCCGGTGGCGATCCGAACCAGATATATGTGTATTTAAAACTGCCGGTAGGTACGGATGTGGATTATACCGATTCGGTAACCAAGGTGCTGGAAGGACGTGTATATAAAGTGCTGGATATGGACAATGGCAAAACCAACCCGGTGGTAGAAAGTGTAATAACGAATGTGGCGGTAGGCGCCGGCGACCCGATGAGCGGCGATAGAAGCACCCGCCCGGAGCAGGGCCGCATACAGATTTCGTTTGTAGAATTTGAAAAACGCCATGGTGTAGCTACCGGCCCCTACTTAGATTCGATCCGTAATGTAATGAAAGGCATCCCCGGCGCAGAGATAACCGTAAGCAAGCAGCAAAACGGCCCTCCAACCGACCCACCTGTCAATATAGAAGTAGCCAGTGAAAACTTTAATGATCTTACAAAAACCGCTGTTGCGCTCAAGAACTACCTCGATTCTATTCATGTGAAAGGTGTTGAAGAATTAAAAATGGATGTAGACCTGACCAACCCGGAGATATCCTTATCCGTTGACAGGGAACGGGCCTTGGCGGAAGGTGTATCATCCGCACAAATAGGACAGGCGTTGCGCACCGGTTTATTTGGCCGCGAGGTATCCAAAATAAAAGAAGGAGAAGATGAATATAAAATACAACTGCGTAACCAGGAGTTGCAGCGCAAAAGCCTGGCCGATCTCCTGAATATGAATATTGCCTTTAGAGATATGGCAAGCGGCGGCTTTAAAAACATTCCAATAGGTTCGTTGGTAAAAGTAGATTATACCAGCACGCTGGGAAGTGTAAAACGCAAAAACGAAAAGCGTACTATTTCCCTTACCTCCAATGTGTTGGAAGGGTACACGCCAACTGCCGTAAACCAGAAACTGGCTTCTTATATTGCTGATTTTAAAAACAAGCCGCAAGGTGTTACGATCCGCCAAACCGGTGAAGGGGCACAGCAGGCTGAAACCGGCGCCTTTCTGGGGCGGGCCATGGTTATAGCCCTGATGCTGATCTTATTCATATTGGTAGTACAGTTTAACTCTATCAGCAAACCGGTTATTATTTTAACGGAGATCATATTCAGTATTATTGGAGTGCTGCTTGGCTTTGCTCTTACAGGCATGACCGTTTCGGTAGTAATGACGGGTATTGGTATAGTAGGCTTGGCAGGTATTGTAGTAAAGAACGGTATATTGGTTATTGAGTTTGCCGATGAATTACGGTCCCGTGGACTCAAAACCCGGGAAGCTATTATACAAGCTGGTAAGACGCGTATCATCCCCGTATTGCTTACGGCATTGGCTGCCATATTAGGCTTTATCCCTATTGCTATTGGTTTTAATATCAATTTTATTACGTTGTTCTCTCAGCTAAATCCGCACATTTTCTTTGGCGGTGATAACGTGGTATTCTGGAAGCCGCTTTCCTGGACGATCATCTTTGGATTAGCCTTTGCCTTTTTTATGACGTTGCTCATTTTGCCAGGTATGTATCTGATAGCAGAACGGTTAAAGCGACCTATGCGGACCATGTACGGAGGCAGATGGATATCCATATTAGGCATCCCGCCGTTAACCATATTGTTTCTGCCATTGATGGTTATTACACTGTTCAGGCATAGACGCGACGTGAGGCGCAGAAGAAAAAGACTAAAAAACAGGCTGGTAACGGAAGCCCATATTGGAAGCTGGTTGTAATACAATAAAATAGGAAGAGATAAAGATATAAGGTGGCTCAAGAGAGCCGCCTTTTTTATTAATATCATATACTGTTTTGCACAGCTACTTTAAGATAGTACCACTCAGTATCAGCTTCTGCCGGTATCACCCAAATCTTCTCCATGACTTTTCTTTTTTACGGCAAACACAATGAATAAAATAATACCGATGATAACGATAATTGCAACAATAGGTAACATAGTATTGGTTTTAAATGAATGCCCGTAAAACCATGCCACACGGCCATTGCTGTGTTTAAAAGATGTAGGGATAAATAGCCAATCTGTTATACAAAAGAGTTTATGAAGCCTTGCCTTTGTAGTCCCAATGATCTTTAATAACAGTGCCCTGTTCATCTTTTAGCAACCTGCGTGCATACCGGTCGCCTTTGACAGTTCCATCTCCGGCCGCTTTACCAATAAACATCACAATAGCATTGCCTTCTTCATCCGTTTTTAAAGCAATATTATATTCTTTAAAACGCAGCGACACCATAGCAGACGGCTCATACTTTTTGCTTATTTTCTTCAACAGGGCTTCACCAATTTTCATTGTATATGATTGATGATATTGGATATGCCAACTCAATGCCGAATACTATTGTATGTGTGTTTTGTTGGATTGTATTTCTGCCTTTATGATAGTTAAGGTCTGTGCTTTAAAATCGCCGCACAGCGATATGGAGTACAAGTGAGTGACACAAGGAACGCTGATAGCAGTACTACAGCCTGCTACATAATTCTCCACAACATTATAAAAGAAAAGCGCCACCGGAAAGTGACGCTTTTTACTATTTAAATAATTACTATTAAAATGCTTTCTTGTCTACCTTATTTCCATCAGCATCCAGTTCTATTACTTCGTATCCCAATTTTTTTACACCCTCTAAAATGCTGGCTTTATCACCTACCAAAAGTATATTCATTTTTTCCGGTTTGATATACTGGGTGGCAAGCGCTTTCATTTTTTCCGGTGTCATTTCTTTTATCAATTTGTTTTGAACTTCTATATAGTTCGCCGGTAAATTATATTCCAAAATGCGGGAGATAAACATCGCTTTTTGAAAAGGCGTTTCATAACGCAAGGCATCCCGCTGGCCGATGGCATTTTTCATAAAAGCTACTTCCTCGGTACTAGGGCCGTTCTGCACATAATTTTTTACATCTTTCATTACTTCGGCCAGGGCGCTGTCGGTAACATTGGCGCGGATACCGGAACTGAATTCATAGTCGCCGGAATATTTATCACTGTTAAAACTGCTGCTGGCGCCATAGGTCCAGCCTTTGTCTTCGCGAAGATCCAAATTGAGGCGGCTGTTGAAATCACCACCCAATGGAAAATTCATTAAAGCCGCTTTATAATAATCGCCGGTTGGATTGTATTTCAGCCCGGTTGGATATCCAATCCTAAACTCGGTCTGTGCTCCTTTAGGAACATCTACCAAATACACTTTTGTTTTGTCTACTACCGGCGCTGCGCTCACTACAGGAAGTGTTATTTTTTTGTTGGGCAGTTTATTAAGAAAGCCAAGTTTGGAAAGTACTTCCTGTTGGTTAATATCGCCTACCACCACCAACTTTGCTCCCTGCGAGGTGATGTTGTTGTTGTAATAGTTTTGAATATCGGGCAGCGTAATATTTTTTACCGTTTCTTCAGTGCCATCTTCATCAATACCCAATATGTTATTGGCACCATAATTTATTTTGGCAAATACGGCATCTGCTACAGAAGCGGGTTCGGTTTTAGCTACTTTCAGCGCTTCTAAAGTTTGGCGTTTGATGCGGTTAAACGCATCGTCGGTAAACCTGGCATTGTATATTCTTTCGGCTAAAAGATCAAGCGTTTTATTGAAGTTCTTTTTTAAAGCCTGCACATTAAATACAATACCATCCAAACTACTGCGAACGGTAATAGTGCTGCCCAGTTTTTGCAGTTCCGCGGCCATTTCTTCCGCCGTATAATTTTTAGTATCCTCATTCATCATACTGGCAAAGAAGCTGGCCAGTCCTGCTTTTGTCATATCCTTTGCTTCCAATAAATGGCCGCCGGGAATGGTTAATGATAAAGCCACTGTAGGAAGTTCGGTATTCTCGGTACCAATGGCTTTAACGCCGTTTGGTAATGTTTTTTGCCAAAAAGCCGGAACTTTTACAACAGGGTTAGGGCCGCTGGCCGGAATCTTACTGCGGTCGAAATTGTCTTTTGCTTTTTCGTATTTTAACGAAGCATATCCATAGTCCGGCGCTTTGTAATTGCTGGTATCAATTTTATAATTATCCGGCGCTGCTTTTAAGGCTTCCTGCCCTTTAGGTATTACACTTAAGATGACGGCGCTTTTACCTTTGATATACGTATCATATACCCGCATCACATCTTCATTAGTTAAGGACGCATACATTTTTAGCAGGTCGGCCATTTTATTAGGATTGCCGGTAAAGGTCTGAAATGCCGCTAACTGCGCTACTTTGCCCTGCACGCTTTGCAGGCCGTTAATTAATTGGGCTTCGATGCTTCCTTTAAACTTGGCCAGGTCTTCGTTGGTAACGCCGCGTTTTTCAAACGTATCCAAAGCAGCACGATACAGCTTTTCCATATCAGCCAGTGTTTTACCGGGATAAGGTAAGATTTGTACAAAGAACTGTCCACCCAATTCGGACAATTGGCTAAATGCATTTGCCTGTAACGCCAACTGTTTTTTAGCCATCGTTTGGTACAAAATCGAATTTTTACCTTGCCCTAACACCTGCGCCAGGCACTGCAATGCGGCCATATCTTTATTGTAATTAGGAACGGTAGGATATACCACACCTAACAAAGGCAGCCGGGCATAATTATCAGTATATGAAACATAACGATTGCTATCAAGATGCACCTGCGGAACGGTGACAGGCGTTACCTCCGGACCGCGGGGAATAGAGCCAAAATATTTTTCAACCAACTGTACCACATCTGCGGTTTTTACATCACCTCCTACCGTTAATGTAGCATTGTTAGGACCATACCAACGCAGAAAAAAATCTTTCAGATCATTTACGTTGCTGCGATCCAGATCTTGTAAATATCCAATAGTGAGCCAGGAGTACGGATGCCCATATGGGTAAAGGGTTTTATCGATATATTCCATAGCCAAACCATACGGCCGGTTATCATAGTTCTGACCTCTTTCATTCTTTACTGTAGACCGCTGAATTTCAAATTTTTGCTGCGTTACCGCATCCAATAAAAAGCCCATACGGTCTGCTTCCAGCCATAAGGCTTTTTCCAGTTGATTGCTGGGAATGGTTTCGTAATAATTAGTACGGTCGGTAGTAGTGCTGCCATTCAGCGTACCTCCCGCATCGCTGATCAATTTAAAATGCTGCTTATCGGCTACGTGGTCGCTGCCTTCAAACATCATATGTTCAAAGAAATGCGCAAAGCCTGATTTGCCAATTTGTTCGCGGGCAGAGCCTACGTGGTAAGTAACATCTACATGCACTACCGGGTCGCTATGGTCTTCGGTTACAATAAGTGTTAGGCCATTTGGTAATACATACTTTGCGAAAGGAATTACAATTTCATCGCCGGTTTTGGTTACTTTTTCTACCAGCTTCGCCTGCCCGAAAGCAGCGGCAAATACTACCAGCATACTACTGGCGAACATCAGCACTTTTTTTATCATTCTGATTTTTGTTTTAAGATAATCTATCGCCATTACACTATAAAATGGCAGATATCATTTTAATATGGTTTCGTACAAACGCAGCAAAATAAAGAATTTGCTTTGTAAACCTTTACCATTTATCATATTCTTTACAATCGGTTATTCATTTGTTTCAAACGTTTTTACCTTAGAGAAAAATTGATATGAATACTTACAATAGTGCACACGAAATAGATTATAGAATATTGGGAGAGGAAATGCAGTGCGTGGAAATTGAACTGGATCCCAATGAAACCGCCGTAGCGGAAAGTGGCGCCTTTATGATGATGGATGACGGCATACAAATGCAAACCATATTTGGTGATGGTAATAATCAAAACACGGGCTTGCTGGGCAAATTATTTACAGCAGGCAAGCGGGTGCTGACAGGCGAAAGCCTGTTTATGACTGCCTTTACCAATATCGGCAGCGGAAAGAAGAAAGTGTACTTTGCTGCACCTTATGCCGGTAAGGTTATTCCGCTGGACCTGATACGGTTAGGCGGTAAAGTTATTTGCCAGAAAGACGCTTTTTTATGTGCGGCGAAAGGTGTTAGTATTGGGGTGGAGTTTCAACGCAAATTGGGTACGGGTTTGTTTGGCGGCGAAGGTTTTATTATGCAAAAGCTGGAAGGCGATGGGCTGGCTTTTGTACATGCCGGCGGCCATATAGTAGAACGGGAGATGCAAGCAGGCGATTTATTAAAAGTAGATACGGGTTGCCTGGTGGCATTTACGGCTACGGTTAGCTATGATATACAATTTATAGGCGGAATTAAAAATACCATTTTCGGCGGAGAAGGATTGTTTTTTGCTACGCTCCGCGGGCCAGGCAAAGTATGGATACAAACCTTACCGGTAAGCCGTTTGGCCAGCCGCATCTTGCAATATGGCACGGTAACCCGTAAAGAAGAGGGCAGTATACTGGGCGGCTTGGGAAATATGCTGGATGGAGATGGATGGTAGTACCCGGCACGACAATTAACAAAACTTGTGCATATCTGCCCCATCCAGTATATTTGTTTCCCTTAACTTCGGAAATAACGGTTGCCAGCCATAGCATAAGAAAACAGCATTCATATAGCATTCAATAAAAATTTTATAGTACTATCCGGATGCGTACCGGACTTTTTTATATACTAATCTGATAAAATCATGTGTGGAATTTTAGGAGTATTTGATTTGAAAACCGCCTCGGAGGAATTACGGCCTCAGGCACTCCAGATGTCTAAAAAACAACGGCACAGAGGCCCCGATTGGTCGGGTATTTTTATGTGCGATGATGCAATATTGGTGCACGAGCGCCTTTCTATTGTTGACCCTGCATCGGGCAAGCAGCCACTATTTACCGCCGATGGTAAGGTAGCGCTGGCAGTAAACGGTGAGATTTACAATCACCGCGAACTTCGCAAGCATTTAAAAGAGCCGTACGAGTTTTTGACCCATTCGGATTGTGAAATTATACTGGCATTATACCGCGAAAAAGGCATTCGTTTCCTGGAAGACCTGAACGGCATTTTTGCGTTTGCCTTATACGACAAAGAAAAGAATGAATACTTCATTGCCCGCGACCATATGGGAATTATTCCTTTGTATATGGGTTGGGACCAGTGGGGCAATTTGTATGTAGCTTCCGAATTAAAAACACTGGTAGGCGTTTGTACCAAAATTCAGGAATTTTTACCCGGCCATTATTTACACAGCAAAGAAGGCGAGTTAAAAAGATGGTATGACCGCGAATGGACCAGTTACGACAATGTAAAAGATAATATCAGCGATATTACTGAACTGAAAAAAGCATTGGAAGATGCCGTGCACCGGCAGTTAATGTCTGATGTTCCATATGGTGTATTGCTGTCGGGTGGTTTAGATTCTTCTATTGTATCGGCTATTGCAAAAAAATATGCAGCCCGCCGTGTAGAATCGGAAGACTTAAAAGATGCCTGGTATCCGCAACTGCACTCATTTGCTATTGGCTTAAAAGATTCAACCGATTTGAAAGCGGCCCAAAAAGTAGCCGATCATATTGGCACCATTCACCACGAAGTGAACTTTACTGTTCAGGAAGGATTGGATGCGTTGCGTGATGTCATCTATCATATTGAAACCTACGATGTAACTACCATCCGGGCTTCTACGCCTATGTACTTACTGGCCCGTGTTATTAAATCAATGGGTATAAAAATGGTGCTGTCCGGCGAAGGGTCTGATGAATTGTTTGGCGGTTATTTATATTTTCATAAAGCACCTAATGCGCAGGCTTTTCACGAAGAAACGGTTCGGAAATTAAGCAAACTGCACTTGTACGATTGCCTGCGTGCTAATAAATCATTAGCAGCCTGGGGTGTGGAAGGTCGTGTACCGTTTTTGGATAAGGAATTTATGGACGTGGCGATGCGCCTGAACCCGGCCGATAAAATGGCGGGCAATGGTAAGATTGAAAAGTGGGTATTGCGCAAAGCCTTTGAAGATTACTTACCGGCAGAAGTGGCCTGGAGGCAGAAAGAACAATTTTCGGATGGCGTAGGCTATAGTTGGATCGATTCTTTAAAGAAAATTACATCAGAGCAGGTAAGCGACGAGCAGTTAAAGAATGCTGCTTTCCGTTTTCCTATCAACACGCCTACTACTAAAGAAGAATATTATTATCGTAGTATTTTCAATGAGTTATTCCCCGGCGATGAAGCGGCCCGTTGTGTGCCTTTTGAAAAGTCGGTAGCCTGCAGTACGGCTATTGCCCTGGAATGGGATGAAGCGTTCAAAAAAATGCAGGATCCATCCGGCCGTGCGGTACAAAGCGTACATGAGCAAGCGTATTAATAATTAGATTATAAATAATGAAAGCACTACTTTAAGTAGTGCTTTTTTGTTTTAGTAGGAAGTTTGTTGTTGAATAATGTTATTCCTCTAGTTGTTGGTTATAACACGAACAAAGGGAGAAAAATTCTTGACAAGGTTGAAAGTCCGCTGGATAAATTAGCCTGGTCTGCACTTTCGTATTTAGGAGTAGCGGTATAGAGACCACTTCTAAAAGCGAAAGATTGTATACTTGATAATGAATTTGGAAGATTAGAAGACTTTTGTAGTTTTATGAGTTAGCGGCAAGCTTGTTATCACTTCCTATGACTTCAGAGATATTAAAAACGACACCACCTTCAGGCGACTTTCCCGAAAAACATTTCGGCGACCATTTCAATTCACGACTTTGGGTAAAATTTACTGACAATGCATTACAAGATTGGGTTGGTTGCTTTTCTAAAACTTATCAAACCCTTGACGTTGTTTTGACTGATTGCAACAACGAAACAGCTTTAGTAGTTTCAGGTGGACAAGGCTATTTAGTTGACATTTCAAAACGAGAATTGATTTACGAGAGGGACGAACTGCCAACTATAGAAAGTGCAATTACGACAACAAATCCAGATTACTTTTTAATTGGAGCTTGTTACACAATTTATGTTTTTAACAAGCAAGGGTTGGTAAGAATGATTGAACCACACTTCATAGTTGATGGCATTTACTTTTTAGAGCAACAAGGCAAGAAAGCTATCGGACATTTATATTCAGGCATGTATGGAAACACGAATGTTGGTTTTGAATTGGACTTGAGCACATTTGAGCTGCAAGTGAACGAAGAAATAAAATATCGTTACGTACAACCATTTAAGTTTATAAAAGTTTAAAGTGACGAAAGCCAGCAGGCAACAATGGCTTGTTGATATGCTGGCTGACCCAACGCTATTGAACATTAGAATACATTTTGTAC
>JAICHT010000132.1 GCA_025924755.1 Chitinophagaceae bacterium
ATATCAAATGGAAATGCTTTATACTGTTTCTTATTCGTGCAGGACAGGAGTTTTATCGGCGAAACGGTTTTTTTACAGGTTGTGGAGGTTTACTTAAAATGTGGATTGGAGCAGTTGTGGCTTTCGAAGGAATGTAGAAGTTCGGTTACTTGTGGCACAAACATAATAGCCGCTTTTCATAATTGCAAGCTTTGTTTAAAAGTTTTTTCAGCAATATCAGCATTGAAACTTATTTTCTGATGGGTACTACCCTATTTGTTTTTTCATTCCAGGTGCTGTGAAGCCGCTTCTATTGCTGCCCAAATGCCCCCTTTGTCAGCATGACAGCAGGAAGAGAATATTTAAAAAGTGGCCCTTCAAACTATTATCTAAATACCATACAATCCCTTTTTGTCATGCCGACGAAGGAGGCATCTGCTTCCATAATATGAACAGGTATATGGCGCTTAACAAGGAAGTGGATACCGTATAAAGATGATAAACTTTTTGTCAGACACTTACGCTAACCTGCCTACGATGGGCATGAGATAAGCTATAGCGATGCGTTGCTTCCCTCTGCATTATACTATTAAAATAACAGTACTCCTCTATCAAAGCGGAATATGCGCTTTCAATTTTTTAAACGAAGTGGTTAATTCGGTTTGGCTCATCAGCGGGTTTATTTTTTGGTCAATCAGCGCCCGGTTTACCAGTTCGCGGGTAGTGCCGGTCATATATACATCGCCTGTGTGGGTATTTCGTATCAGTTCTTTATTTCGAATGGCTTCCCGCACCAACCGTTTTTTCAGTTTCCAAAAACCGCTGCTGTCTATAGTAGTAATAGCCGGATATGCGGCAATGGTTTTTAAAAAAGCCGGCGTGTAATAGCTGGTGGTAAATTTATATTGCGGGTTGTATGCTGCTTTCTTGCTATCGGCAAGGCTGTTGTAAAAATTGGTTTCCCGCACGATGCCAACATAAGTACTATCCGGTGAGTAAGCCAGCGTAAGCACCTGGTAACTGCCCGATGCCTTCCACTCCGCCGACAGGTAGCGGATGGTTTGCACATAAAGCACCTGTGCATTTCCCAGGCGTTTGGTGTCTAAAATTTTATAGGCATATTTTGCATCGGCTTCGCAATGCGTGGTATCGGTGCAAGCATTAAACAACAAGGTATCGCCCTTTAGTGCCAGGCGCTGCAACCCATCCGGCGTAATGGCAAAATAGTTTCCGGATATCAAAATGGCCTTGGGCTTGCTGCATCCGGCCATCATACCGCATAATAATATGAGCCAACTATAGGTGGTCAATAAAAGTTGTTTCTTCATTTGTGGTTTTATAATGCTAATACCGGAATACAGAAGTTGAAATAAAATAAAGCGCTACCCGCTTGCAAATTTATTGTTACCTTAGGAGAGGTTTCCGTTTCTTTTTACCAGAACGTTTCCATTCCTGTCAATTACCTTTTGCTAAGCATTTGTGAGAATTCTTAAGAAAGCCGCTATAAACGCATTCTTTTCCTCATCATTTACAAATAAAACTAAAACTGTGTATTATGAAACCTTCCTCTCTCCTTTTACTATGTAGCTTTTTTTTGTTGGCTATTTCCACGCAGGCGCAAAATACCAAAGTAAAATCTAAATCTTCCAAAACTACGATGAAAGCTGGTGCAGTTTCCAAAACTTCTACCGATAGCACCCGGTTGTCCTCTCCGGCTATGGATGCACCGCTAACTGCCACCTATTCCTCGCAATTTGAGATTGGCGACGCAAAAAATTCACAAATGGTACTGGAGCTTTGGAAAGATTGGAGCAATAATAAGCTGTCCGATCATTCCAGCTATTTTTCCGATTCTTTGGTCATCCTAACCTCGGATGGAACCGTGCTTCGTGGCCTCGAAAATGTAGGGCCGGCCATGCAAAAAACCCGGGATACGTATAGTGATATTACCACTACCGTGATAGCCATTACTCCTTTAAAAAGCATCGATAAAAACGAGAACTGGGTGGCCATATGGGGCATGCAAAAAGCAACCGGCAAAAATGGGGCTGTCACATCGGAAAGGCTAAACGAAGTATGGCGGATCAATAAAGACGGGAAGATTGATTATATGGAACAATTGTCCGGTAAGGAGCCCGAAAACCAATAGCGGCTTTACTTTTTTCGCAAAACAGGCAACTAAAATCCACATACAAGAAGGCCGGTTACTGCACCGGTTTTCTTTTTTCATTGACGATAGTAAAGTATGCCGCTCCTTTTGCAAGCACTCCTTTGGACTTCTTTTTGCAGGTGAAATAATTAAAGTTATGGAAGAACAATTGTTTGAACTGCTAGTAGATGGTACGCCCTACGAGGTAAGGGTTACCCCTTTTGAATTTAATGCCGAAACAAGGTATAAAGTAAAATTTAACGGAAGTGAAGAGCACATTTTTACCTGGGATTCCAGCATGAAACGTTTACGGTCTATTGATTCTGCTTCCTCATATATCCCTGACAACCTCGAAGCTGCCATTGCTCAAAAATTAGAGTCGGGTAATTACTGACAGACTTCAAATTGGCAGAGTACTGCTATGGTTTGCATCAGCTTTTTAAATATAACAGATGAAAACAGCTTTGGTTATTGGTGCTACAGGTTTGGTGGGGTCTTGCCTCACCGACCTTCTTTTAGCAGACAGACGGTTTGGCTTGGTGAAAGTTTTTGTACGTCGCTCCACCAGTAAAGTACATGCTAAATTAAGTGAGCATATCATTGACTTTGATAATCCTGAATCATGGAGCAAGAGTGTAACCGGAGATGTGCTATTTTCTGCTTTGGGCACCACGCTGCGCCAGGCTGGAAGTAAAGAGGCCCAATACAAAATTGATTATAATTATCAATATGAGTTTGCAAAAGCCGCAGCTGAAAATGGCGTAAGCACCTATGTATTGGTGTCTTCTGCGGGAGCTTCCCCAGAGTCCCGCATTTTTTACAGCCGCATGAAAGGCACGCTAGAGCGGGATATTGCCAAACTCAACTTCCAGCATATCAGTATCATTCAGCCGGGTTTATTGGCCGGAGAGCGCCAACAACCACGTATGGGCGAGAAGATTGGTTATTATGTCTTATCGGTTTTGAAATATATTCCGGGTTTAAAAGGATATCGTCCGGTACAGGCGTCCGTTGTAGCCCGTGCTATGATAAATGCCAGCTTTTATACCAAAGATTCTCTGCAGGTGTATGCGCTGCAGAAAGTGTTTGATATGGCCAACAAAAAATTGGAGGCATAGGATACCTATCTTTTACATATCGTACCGATTTTAAAAGTAATTTCAGCACCTAATATTATCAACTCAAATCGTATGAGCAAAGAAATTAAGGTAGGACTTATTGGCTTTGGTATGGCCGGCAGGGTTTTTCACGCCCCTACTATTGTAAGCGTTCCCAATTTAAAACTGGCAAAAATCCGTGAAACAAAGGCGGAGCATATTAATATCATCAAAAGCCGATATCCGGATGCTGCTATTGTAAACGATACAAAAGACATTTTGAATGATCCGGATATTGACGTAGTGGTTGTGGCTACGCCTAACGCTACGCACTTTGCAATAGCCAAAGAGGCTTTGCAGGCTGGAAAGGATGTGGTGGTGGATAAACCATTTACCGTTACCTCCGGCGAAGCAGACGAGCTAATAGCCCTGGCTAAGCAAAAAGGAAAGATGCTGACGGTGTACCATAACCGCCGCTGGGACGGCGATTTCAAAACCGTAAAAAAAGTAATAGAAAGCAAGATACTGGGCACCTTGGCCGAATGTGAAATACATTACGACCGCTTCCGGAATTTTGTAAGGCCCAATACCTGGAAGGAAGAAGGAGAAACAGGCACGGGGTTGCTATACGACCTGGGATCTCATTTAATAGACCAGGTGCAGGTTTTGTTCGGGTTGCCCAAAAGCATTATGGGTGACCTGAGAGCACAACGGCCGGGCAGTAAGATCGTTGATAATTTTGAATTGGTACTAAATTACGACCAGTTGAAAGTGACACTAAAGTCGGGCATGTTAATTAAAGAACCCTTACCGCGTTATATCTTATTAGGCCATATGGGCACTTTTGTAAAATATGGAATGGATGTGCAGGAAGAAGCATTGATTGCCGGGCTGCTGCCCTCCCAGGTTTCTAATTGGGGCGATGATCCGGAAACTTTATGGGGAACAGTGCATACGGAATGGAACGGCCTGCAATGGAGAGGAAAAGTAAAAAGTGAATCTGGCAATTACCCCGGTTTTTACGATAATGTATATAAATCACTGGTTGGCGAAGCGTCATTAGCCGTTTTGCCGGAGCAGGCAAGAAACACTATTAAAATTATAGAGCTGGCTATAAAAAGCAGTGAAGAAAAAAGAACACTTGACTTTCAATAGTTGGTTTTACTTTTCGCCGGCCATTTTTAAAACAATTTCCCATTCTTCTTTTGTAACCGGTTGTACAGATAACCGGCTTAAACGAAGCAAGGCCATATCCTGTAAGCCGGGTTCTTCTTTTATTTGCTTAAGAGAAACTGGTTTATTTAAAGGCTTTACCGGTTTTATATCCACAGCTACCCAGGTTTCATCATCTGCTGTCGGGTCGGGATAATGTTCTTTTATTACTTCGGCTATACCTACTATTTCCATCCCTTCATTGCTATGATAGTAAAATACGTTATCCCCGGTTTTCATAGCTTTTAAATGGTTCCGCGCTGCATAATTACGTACGCCGCTCCAAAAGGTTTGTCCGTCTTTTTCAAACTCATTCCAGCTATACGAAGCAGGTTCCGATTTTACCAGCCAATAGTTCATCCTATAGAAAAATTTAGATTCTGAATGTTTCGGCATCAAAAAGCAATAGCTGAACCATATTAAACTTACTAAAGGGGTTTAGCAAGCAGCCTTAATAATGACATCATTTTCAATGCAGTAATAGCTGCTTCTTTACCTTTATGTCCATGCGGTCCTCCAATCCTTTCTTCTGCCTGCTGCAAATTATTTACAGTAAGCACCCCGAAAATAACAGGCACCGGAAGAGTAATATTAAGTTGCGTAATGCCCTGTGTAACTGACTGGCACACGTAATCGAAATGGGGCGTATCGCCCTTTATTACGCAACCTAGCGCAATAAAGGCAGTGATGGCATTATTGTTCACCCAGCACTGCTGAATGGCAAATGGAATTTCAACGGCCCCGGGTACAACAAGGGTTTTATAGGTAATGCCATATTGATCGAATACTTCCATGCACCCCCTTTCCAGCTCATCAATGATTAACGCGTTCCATTCGGTTTTTACTATCACAACAAAGGCATCCTTTATATTAGGGATGCCCTCGGGTTCGTGAAGTAATTTGCTGTTAGCTATGCTAGCCATAATTAATTATAAACGCCCAATTGCGCCAGGTATTTATCAGCGTCAAAGCCTCTTTCAGTATGAGGATATTTATTTTTCAGTTCCTTAAAAAGATCGGTGGCATCTTTAGAACTTTTTAAAACACGATCAGCAAAGTAAGCCGCAGTAAATAAATATTCGGAAGAATTGATATCATCGTCTTCAAAATAATGAGCAGCTTTTTTATAGTTGGTAAAAGCATCAGCGTTTTTGCCTTGCTCTGCATCTGCATCTCCTAACAATTTATAAGCACGAGCTTGTATCTGCTTGGCATCAGTAGAAAAATCACTTAAATATTTTGCAGCTTTTGCATAGTCGCCCAGCTTCAGGCTGCACACACCTGCATAGTATTTAGCCGCATTTGCAGCATCTGTTCCGCTATATTTATCAATAACTTTTACAAAGCCGGGGTTGATACCATCTCCATTTAAAGCAACTTTCAGGGAGTCCATCCGGTAATACTCTTCTGCTTTCGACATCGCATCCGAAGCCTTTACTTCTAAGGGTTGCTTATATAAATATTTATAAGCAAGGTATGCGCCGCCTAATATAATAATGGCGCTGCAGATGATTAATATAGGACGATTGTATTTATCCCAGAAATCTCTGGCCCGGTCAATGGTTTGCTGGTCTTCGCTATAATGGCTTACAGCTTGTGTTTCTGCCATGAATATTAAATTTTTGAGGTGGGTTATTTTAGTCTACAATAAAAGGATAATTCTTATCTACATACACATCCTTCAACACTTCATCATCACCTGGTATAGGAGATTCTTCTGCAAATTTTACGCTTTCAACTACTGCTTTATTTACTCTTTCGTCAATCTCCTTAATTTCTTCGTCGCTAATGATGTTGTTTTCTTTGATATTGCGCAATAAAGCAGTAATCGGATCCTTTCCTTTATACTCTTCTACCTCTTCTTTTGGTCTGTATTTTTGCGGGTCGCTTATGGAGTGGCCTTTATAACGGTAGGTCTTAATTTCCAACAACGTAGGTCCGCCTTTTTCGCGAGCACGCTTTACGGCGCGGCTTACACCTTCGTGTACCGCTTCGGCACTCATGCCGTCTATTACGTCGCCCGGCATTTCATAAGCATCAGCTAATTTATAAATATCCACCACATTGGAAGTACGCTGAACCGACGTACCCATTGCATAATTATTATTTTCGCAAATAAATATTACCGGCAATTTCCAGGTCATAGCCAGGTTAAAGGTTTCGTGCAACATACCTTGGCGGGCTGCGCCATCACCAAAGAAGCATAAAACCACATTTTCAGTTCCGCGGTATTGTTCGGCAAAAGCCAATCCTGCACCCACTCCTATTTGTGCGCCTACTATACCATGGCCCCCATAAAAATTTACATCCTTACCAAAGAAGTGCATACTGCCTCCTTTGCCTTTGGCATTGCCGGTAGATTTTCCATATAATTCTGCCATACAGGAGTTGACAGATACGCCTTTAGCGATTGCCAGACCATGGTCTCTATAAGCGGTAATAAAAGGATCTTCCGGACGGGTAGCTGTCATACACCCGGCGGCTATGGCTTCTTGCCCTACATAAGCATGAAAAAATCCGCGGATTTTTCCTTCCATTTTATACTTTTCTTCAGCAGTTAATTCAAACTGGCGGATAAGCTGCATCAGCTCATACCAGTACAGATACGTTTCTTTTGAGAATTTGGTAGCCACAGGCTGTAAATTTGAGCCGCAAAAATAAGGCATTCATGTTTGAATTACTAGCATCCCCGCTACATTTTGAAATTTAGTGTGGAAAAGTAGCGTTAAAGTTAATGTTAGTACCGGTTTTAAATTTTATAGTGGGCCAGCATTTTGATCTTCAGGATGCGGATATAGTATTATATACAGATAGAAAGTACTTAATTACTTAGCGGCTAGAATTTCTATTTGTTCTATAACGGGGTCTTTTGTCAAAAGCTCAGGTGCTTTTTGCATCAAAGCCTTTGCAATGGGTCCGCTTAGGTGTGCTGTCCTTCCGTCTTCCTCATTAAACGTATCAAATATTCCAAAAGTGCTTTCATTTATACGCACTGCGTACCACGTAATAGTGCCTTTTTCATCAGCTGCCATCGATAGTGCGCTCTTTAAAAATTCTTCTACTTCTTTTTCTTTTCCGGCCTTTGCTTCAAGCCTTGCCAGCAAACCAAATTTAACCATGATTGTTTTTTTATAGTGAGATACAATACCATCAAGGTAGGTATTAAAGTTAACTTTTGTTGCCCAATTAAAAAATCAGCTGTTCGCACTCTTTAATTTTTGTTGTTAAAGAAATGGTTTACCTGTATTTTGTAGGTTGAATTGAATCTTTTGGCGCTGCTTTTAAATTCCATATCGCTTTACCAGTTTAAAAACTACTTTCAGCAGGAGTTTCAGTTTACCGAACGCATTGTTGGGATATGCGGCAAAAACGGTGTGGGCAAAACCAATGTGCTTGATGCCATACATTACCTGTGTTTTACCAAAAGCTATTTTACGCCTCAAGACAGGCTGAATACAAAACATGGCAGCCAGGGTTTTAGAATAGAAGGCCATTTTACCTTAAACGGCGAGGAAGAAAAGGCGGTATGCATATTACGGGAAAATGGCCGCAAAGAATTTTTGCTTGATGATGTGGCGTACACCCGTTTCTCAAAACATATTGGTCACTATCCGTGTGTAGTGATTGCACCGGACGATGTGCAACTGATTATAGGCGGAAGTGAAGAACGGCGAAAATTTATCGATACACTTCTATCGCAGTTGGATAGTGATTATTTGCAACAACTGATATATTACACTAAAATTTTACAGCAGCGGAATTCATTTTTAAAGTCTTACAACGAAGCATATGAAAGCCGCGACCTATCAGTATTGGACGTATTGGATGAACAATTGGCTAAAGAAGGAATGGCAGTATACGAAAAACGGAAAAACTTTTTATTAAGCTTTTTACCCATAGTCAAACAGTTATATAATGAAATATCGCGGCAATATGAACCTATCAGTTTATTGTATGAAAGTGAGATGCAGGGAATTTCTTTGGAAGAATTGCTAAAACAGAACCGCCAGAAGGACCTGATGATACAGCGTACCTCCGGCGGTATACACCGCGACGATCTGCAGTTGAATCTGGGTGAACAATCGTTTAAAACCATTGCCTCGCAAGGGCAGCGTAAAAGTTTATTATTTGCTTTAAAACTGGCCGAGATGCAGGTAATACAAGAAGAAAAAAATTTAGCGCCCCTTTTATTGCTAGATGATGTATTTGAAAAACTGGATGAAGAACGTATTAGCAATTTGCTGATAGGTGTATGCGCTGACAATGAAGGCCAGGTATTTATCACCGACACTAATTTTAACAGGCTAAACGACCACTTGCAAACCTTAAAATTGCCATATCAACTGATACAGCTCTAACAAGTGTTGGAGTATGCATTTTCAGGATAACTGCTATTATATAGTACAATTATTTTTGTGATTCTTCATTTTTATTTCAATATCTGAAAGACTACATTTGAACTATGGGACAATACTCCATTGGAGAAGCAATTAGCCAATTTTTAAAACAAAGCCGCATTAAAGGCTCCATACAGGTTTTGCAAATAGAGGAAGTATGGGAAACAGTTATGGGCAAAACCGTTGCGAAATATACCGACAGCTTAAGGGTTATCAACAAAACCCTTTATGTTACTACCCATGTAGCTCCACTTAAAAACGAATTGCTGTACCAGAAGGAAAAAATAAAGCTTCGCATAAACGAAGCTTTAGGTGAAAAAGTCATTGAAGATGTGGTGATTCAATAAATCCAGGTATATTTTTCCTTTTCATTGCTTTCTGCAAACGTATCTTTTCTTTTGCGCAATGCCTGCTGAATTAAATCGTAAGTAGATAACACGCCTTTAAAATCAAAGTCCTCATATATGGCTACATACCGGACGTTATGCTGCTCCATTAATTGCATGCAATATTCCAGCGAATCATCAATGGTGGCAACCGGTAAGTTGGTGCTCATAAAATCTCTTACTAGTATTTCATTTAAAGACTTTTTAGTAAGGAGTACTTTATTGGTAATATCATGTTCATTCAGGATACCTAAGAATTTACGATCCTCCAGTACTATCAGGTATTCCACATTTTCACATCCCATTTGATACAATGCGTCATATATGGTATGCATGGGGGAAACCGTGTTGAATTGAGGATACTTTTGGTCTAATACAT
>JAICHT010000133.1 GCA_025924755.1 Chitinophagaceae bacterium
ATAAAAATGATTTGGGCGTAACAGAATTATGGGGCGAAAAAGGCTATACCACCAACGAGCGTACCGGTATTCGTCCAACGCTGGAAGTGAATGGTATTTGGGGCGGCTATACCGGCGAAGGTGCCAAAACAGTATTGCCTTCAAAAGCAACGGCAAAAATTTCTGCCCGTTTGGTACCCAATCAATCCTCACATAAGATGACAAAGCTACTGCTCAATTATTTTAAAAGTATTGCCCCTACATCGGTTACAGTAAAAGCATTTGAGCATCATGGTGGCGAACCTTATATGACGCCTATTGACAGCCCGGCATACCAGGCGGCAGCAAAAGCCATTAAACAAACCTTTGGTAAAGATCCCGTGCCGGTACGCGGCGGTGGCAGTATTCCTATCTGTTCTATATTGGAAAAAGAATTGGGTATTAAGATTGTATTTATGGGTTTTGGTTTAGACAGTGATGCGCTGCATTCGCCCAACGAAAAATACAATATTGAAAACTACTATAAAGGCATCGAAACCATTCCTTACTTCCACCAGTTTTTTGCAGAAGCTAAGCGATAAATATGTTGCCTTTGTAAATTTTAATTTTATAAAAGTCAAAACTAAATGGACATACTTTTTGGTTTTGACTTTTTACTTTTGCCTTATATTATGGTGGAAAAAGAAAAATTACGGTTAGATAAATATTTATGGGCCATCCGGTTATTTAAAACACGGGCAATGGCCGCTGCTGCCTGCGATACGGGCAAGGTAAAGCAGGCAGGCACTTCTGTAAAGGCAGCTAAAAATGTGCATATTGGCGATGAATATGAAGTAAAAACCGAAGCTAAAAAATGGATTATTAAGGTTACCGGATTGTTGCCCAACCGCATGGCTTTTTCCGAAGCAGTTAAGTACTATATTGATATGACGCCGGAGGAAACGGTAGACAACCTGCAGTTTCAGGCAGCTTCTTTCCACACCGGCAAACGGCAAAGTAAAATAGGCCGTCCTACCAAAAAGCAACGTCGGGAACTGGACGATTTCCGTGAAGAGGACGATTAATACAAGCCTTCATTTTAAGCATCATACAAACCTCGATGCAACTTTATCTTTGCGCTATGCGTATAGATATCATTACCGTATTGCCCCAGCTGCTCGAAAGCCCTTTATCACATTCTATTATGCAGCGGGCACAGTCAAAAGGTTTGCTGGAAGTGCAGGTGCACAATCTGCGGCAATGGGCAGTAAATGAATATGGGCAGGTAGATGATTATCAATATGGCGGCGGCGCTGGTATGGTAATGCTCTGCGAACCTTTGGCAAAAGCTATTGAGCACTTGCAAAATGAAAGAGAATACGACGAAATTATTTACGTAACGCCTGACGGTAAAACACTCAATCAGAAAACAGCTAATGCCCTATCACTGAAAGAAAACCTGCTGATCATTTGCGGGCATTACAAAGGCATTGATGAACGCATTCGCCAGCATTATATTACCAAAGAAATTTCTATTGGCGATTATGTATTAAGCGGTGGCGAACTGGCCGCGGCAGTATTGGTAGATGCAATTGGACGGTTGCTGCCCGGTGTACTGAACGATGAAACCTCGGCTTTGTTCGATTCGTTTCAGGATGGCATATTAGCGCCTCCCGTATATACACGCCCGGCAGATTTTAGAGGGTGGAAAGTACCGGATATTTTATTAAGTGGCGATCCTAAAAAAATTGAAGACTGGCGATATGACCAAGCGCTGCAGCGAACTCAAGAACGCCGGCCCGATTTGCTGGAAGAATAACAAATAATGTATGGCAATGAATTTTATTAATATAGCAAAACTGCTACTGAAATTAACTATTGAAGAAGTAAGAAGTTAAGTAAAAAAAGTGCCCCGCCAGGAATGGAGGGGCTTCACCCTTAACCATACGAAACCAAGATTCTTGATCTATATGAAATATATTAAAAATCAGGTTTGTTAGAACCGTAAATATAATATGACCGTTAAGCCGTAAGTAATTTTTATCGGCGAAAAGGTTATAATTCTCGTTGAACGACTGTAAAAGTAAGATATTTTTTACACGTATAAATATCCTAACATTTTTTTAGCTTCTGCGGCCGCTAAGTTACAAATGTGCCTCACCTGGTCATAATCTTTTTGAAAATGCGGGTTCTGCTCGTTGGTTACTGCTTCAGATTCCAAACGTTGTAGTGGTTGTTGCAGTTTATTCATCAACCCCAGATAACCTACGGACGATTTCATACCATGCGCCAGGCTTTTTATTTTCGATAAATTATGTTTTTCAATAGCCTCTTGCAACAACTCCAGCTCTTCCGGAACCTGTATTATAAACTGGCGAATAATAGCATTTTCAAATTCTAAATCGCCTTTTGACAGTTCTTTCAGGTAAGTGAGGTCAATGATGTTTTCTGTGTCGGAATCTTTCATGGCAGTAGTGGTGTATTTTTTTATCAGATTATACAATTCGTTTTCCCTTATAGGTTTTGATATATAATCGTTCATACCATAGCTTAAACATTTTTCTTTTTCGCCAGCCAGTGCATGAGCAGTCATTGCTATAATAGGTATGGACAATTTTAAATCGTTACGAATTTTTAAAGTAGCGGTATAGCCATCCATCTCAGGCATTTGCACATCCATCAATATCAATGAAAACGATTGGTGACGAAGAACATCCAGCACTTCATTACCGGTTTGTACCAGCGTACACTCCAGTTGCCAGTGCCGCATCAAATGCCTTATTAATTGCTGATTCATCTGGTTATCTTCTGCCACTAACACATGTACGCCTTTTACCGTAAGTAGTAGCGGAGCATCCTGCCCGGTGCGTATTACAGCCGTTGAAGCCACTTTGTAGGGTAGTGTCACAATAAATTCCGATCCCTGTCCTTCATTACTGTTAATGATAACTTTTCCGTGTTGCAGTTCTGCCAATTGCTGCACAATAGACAAGCCCAAGCCAGTGCCGCCATACCTTCGCGTAGTATCGGCCTCTGCCTGCCTGAAGCGTTCAAATATTTGCTGCTGTTTTTGCAGCGGGATGCCTATGCCAGTATCTTTTACACTAAACCGGAGCCATACTGCATCCTGTGTTTGCTCTGTAGCGTGTACCGTAACGGCTACGCTGCCTTCATCGGTAAATTTAATAGCATTGCTCAGCAGGTTCATTAATATTTGTGTTAATCGCACGGCGTCGCCTTGCAGTGCATCGGGTATATTGGGCTCAAGGAACATGGTGAGTTGCAAACCTTTTTGATTGGCCTTTTCCCGAAACATAGTTTCTATTGAATTTAGCAGCCCGCTTAAATTGAAAGGTGCTTCTTCAATATGCATCATACCGGCTTCTATTTTAGACAAGTCCAGTATATCGTTAATAAGTGTCAGCAGGTTTTCGCTGGAAGATTGAATAAAATCTACATAATTCTTTTGCTGCCCGTCAAGCTGCGTCCGCTGCAATAAATTGGTAAAGCCCAGTATGGCGTTCATAGGGGTGCGAATTTCGTGGCTCATATTGGCCATAAACTGCTCTTTTATTTTTGCAGCATCTTTTATCTTTTTTTCGGATTCGTTAAGTGCCGTAATCATCCGTTGCTGGTAGCGCCCCTGGTTTACATTATACCAAAAGGCCAGTGCTATAAACAAGCAAGCAATAAGGGCCAACACAAAACCCCAGCCCTGCGCTTGGGTGCCGCTATTTTGCATAAAGCCTATAAGGTGGCGCAATTGATATTGGCGGCTGCCTTCCAGCTCCGCAATTATTTGTTGCAGGCTGTCTCTTATAATTTTCCCCCTGTTGGTATCTATTATTAACTCCGCGGCGTCTTTGCCTTTTGCAAAAAAAGTATCCACCACATGCTGGTTGAAGCTGATCTTCTCATTTACCAAAAAATTCAATTTCCTGATATCACTTTCTGAATTGCGTGAAGAAAGCTGGGTATTTAGTACTGCCAGTTGCGCTTGTATAGTGCCAATATGCTTTCGGATGCTGCTAAGGTTTGCGCGATCGCTGGTTATTACACCGCCCCGCATATCGCTTTCCAAAGTAAGCATGCTCATTTCCAGCCTGCGCAAATTGTTCCGGACGCTTAGTTCTTTTAAAAGATGTTGGTTGCTTTGTATGAGTTGGTTGATATTCTGCGCAGAAATAACCTGTAGAAATACGATAACAACAAGGCCTAAAAGAAACGACCAGAGTGCCAGGTATTTAAGCTGTTTTTTTATCATAGTATACAAGGGAGCTTAAATGTACAAAAAACGCCCTTGCCTACAGCTCTTTTATATGACTTCTGTATCTTTTAAAGATTTTAATAACCATGGCAGCGCCGGCCGTAAGCCCGGTTATACAGGTTAGTATGACAGATATCCGCTGGTTATTATAAAGTTCGTGCAGTAAATAATATTCCGATACAATAAGCAGCAATATGGAAGCGAAGAATAATATGGTTTGCTTTTTTGTCATTTTTTAAAAGAGGCTGCTTTTCAGCGGCCTCATAAAACTTTTGTCCACTACCGGAAATGTAGTGAACAAAAGTTGGTTAAAAGTTTTGGTTACGACCCCTTGTGACGATAAAACAGTTAATGAATGTTGCAGTAGCTTTCGGTTGATATTGGGTGCGTATATTCTATTGCTAAAGTACGCCACTAATATGTGCTCCAGAATTTATTACGCCTAGCAGCCCAAACCTTTCGGCGAAAGGGTATTTTCGGCAGGTAAATGCTTAAAGGAGGTTTATCTTTTTATTTAAAGGGCCTCGGTAGGTATCTGCTACAGGTATAGACGTTTTGCTTATAAAAATGGCGCCCTCCTGTATATAATCAATTTTGTTTAGTGCTACTATATAACTGCGGTGTACTCTCGTAAACCGGTCATCCGGCAGTTTTTCCTCAATAGCTTTTAAAGTGGTATGCACTACATGAAACTTTTGCAATGTGTGCACTTTTACATAATCGCCCATGGCTTCTAAAAAAAGAATATCATCAATATTAATTTTCTTGAGCACGCCATTATCCTTTATAAAAATGAAGTCTCTTTTTTCAACCTTTACCTCTTCTTTATCGCTGGCCAGCGCCTCATTTGCCCGTTCGATAGCTTGCAGAAAACGGGCGGGTGCTACCGGCTTTACTAAATAATCCACAACATTCAACTCAAAAGCTTCTACGGCATAATCGGGTTTAGCGGTAGTAAAAATAATGAGCGGCTTTTTATTACCCAGGTTTTTTATAAGCTCCAAACCGGTAATACCCGGCATTTCTATATCAAGCAGCAGGAGGTCAACCGGGGCTTTATTCAGATGGTTGTAAGCTTCCATAGCGTCAGCGCACTCAGCTACCAATTCTAAATTAGCAGCATGAGATACGAGTTGCTTCATGGCTATACGGGCCAATTTATTGTCATCAACAATTAAACATTTCATGGTCAGGGAATGGTAACAAATATAAGAAACTTATATTTTTTTCAATTTAAACAAAAATGCAGACACCAGCCTGCATTTTTGCCATATAGTCAATAGTTTACTGTTCTTTCGCGATACCTATTACCGGCAGCGCTTTTTGCCGTATCAGTTCATTAAAAGCCGGAATCTGTTTATTTTTTATTTCCCCCAATTTGCGAAGCTGTGCATCAATTTGTGCGGAAAGGTCGGCATATACGTCCTGCACTTGTTTTGTTGGTGCAAAATTGCCGCTATTGGCAACATTATATAAACCGGCAATTTTATCGTTTAACTTGATGGGAAAGTTTAACGGATCTTCACCGCTTTTTGATTTGGTTTGTACCAATTCATTCTCAATCGAGCTCAGTTGCTTATTGATACTGTCTGCCACCTGCTTCACATCTTTCGGCATATTCTTTCCCTGCAGGCTCACAAAAGAATTGATCTGTGTACGAAAGGAACGAATATCCTTTATGGCGTTTTGCACATCGTTGAATTTATTTCTTACCTGCATCAAAAAATTAAATTGCGCTTCATAATCCTGTTGTGATATTTTATAATTCGGATCAGCTTTGATAGTGAACGGCACTTCAACCGAATCATTCTCCACAATAAACCGTGCAAAATATTTTCCAGGAGGCGCAGGCAATGCACCGGGGGTTCCGTTCCATAAAATCATACCTTCTGCCCGCTCTGCCTGCGGATATTGAAAATCCCACACAAACTGGTTCATTCCTTTATCTATATCCAACTTATTATCTTTCGACTTGGTGCTGAAGGTTTTAATTTCCTTATGAGTGGTATCAAAGATCTTTACGTATGCTTTTGCTGAATCCTTTATATTCTTTACGTAATAATTGAACACCACACCGTTTGGCGGATTGGTTCCAACATTCGCTTCCGTTCCACCAAAAGCTCCTCTGAATCTTCCGCCTTGCATGCGGTAGGCAGGGTTCACATCAAACACATGAAGATTTTGATTAAGGATATTAATATTCATTTGTTGCAACAGGCTTAAATCATCCAACACATAAAAGGCACGGCCATGTGTGGCTACTATAAGATCGTTGTCTTTGATGGTCATATCTGCTATCTGTGTTATTGGCATATTGAGTTGAAAAGGCTTCCAGTGTGCGCCGTCATCAAAGGAAATGTACATGCCATATTCTGTACCGGCATATAGCAAACCGGGGCGTTTTTTATCTGCACGAAGACACCTGGTGAAGTGCATTTTTTCTATGCCGTTGGTGATCAGTGTCCAACTCTTTCCATAGTTTTCGGTTTTGTAGATGTAAGGCGTATAATCATCACTCTTGTATCTAGTACCCACAAAATACGCTGCTCCTTTTTTGAAAGGATCTGCTTCTACACAATTCCACATCATCCATTTAGGTGCATCTTTCGGCGTTACATTTTCCCAATGGCCGCCACCATCTTTACTTACATGAATTAATCCGTCATCACTTCCTGTCCACAGTAAATCTTTTTCCAATGGCGATTCGGCAGCCGTGAAAATGGTGCAGTAATATTCCACCGACGTATTGTCTTTGGTAATGGGTCCACCACTGGGTCCTTGTTTACTTTTATCGTTGGTGGTCAGGTCAGGCGATATGGCCTCCCAACTAGCGCCTTGGTTATCGGTTTTAAACAACACGTTTCCGGCAGCATATAACCGCTTTGGATTATTGGGCGAAAAGAACAAAGGAAAGTTCCATTGAAAGCGATATTTCAATGCGTCGGCACCGTAGCCGGTTGGGTTATCCGGCCAAACACTTATCACCCGGTTCTCGCCGGTTTTATGATCCATTCGTGATATAAATCCATCATAATTGCCGCCATATACAATTTCCGGATCGGCAGGATCGGCAACCACATAGCCCGATTCAAATCCTGCTGTAGATGTCCAGTCATTTTCAGTAATGCCGGGTCCTGATGTTCTGCTTTTGATACGAACCGTTGAGTTATCCTGTTGCGCGGCCAGTATATGATAAGGAAATGCATTGTCGGTGGAAACACGATAGAATTGTGCCGTAGGTTGCGTCATTACAGAACTCCAATTATTGCCACCATCAAAGGAAACCTGCGCGCCGCCATCATCTCCTAATATCATTCTATTGCCATCTTTCGGATCAATCCAAAGATCGTGGTGATCGCTGTGCGGACTTCTCATTACCTGAAACGTTTTTCCGCCATCACGGCTGCGCATCAAACTTACATTCATCACATATACCGTATTATCATTTTTTGGATCTACAAAAATCCGGTTGAAGTACCACGAACGTTGGCGGATTTCACTATCCTGGCTGGTTAGTGTCCATGTTTCTCCACTGTCATTACTGATGTACAAGCCGCCGTGTTCATTTTCGATCATGGCAAAAATCTTCTCAGGATTATTTGATGAAACCGCAATGCAAACAATACCCCAGATGCCTTTGGGCAATCCTTTTTTTGCAGAGATGTTTGTCCATGTTTCGCCGCCATCAGTGCTTTTCCAAAGCGAACTTCCTTCGCCACCGCTTTCCATACTGTATGGCGTACGCAACACATGCCACATGCCTGCATATAATACGGACGGGTTGCCTGGCTCCATTACAATATCGCTGGCAGCAGTCAGGTTATTGACATATAAAACTTTCTTCCAGGTTTTGCCGCCATCCGTTGTTTTATAAATCCCACGATTTTCACTTGGGCCAAATGAATGCCCGATCACAGCTACCCACGCAGTATTAGGGTCACGGGGATGAACAACGATTTTTGCAATATGACGGGTATCTTTTAAGCCAATATTCCGCCATGATATTCCACCATCGTCGCTACGCCAAAGGCCATCGAGACCTTCGCTTTCGTTGCCTCGTAACGTATTTTCACCTTCGCCTGCGTACAATACATTATTATCGCTTGGCGCTACCGCAACAGCGCCGATAGAGCCGCCAAAATATTTATCCGAAACATTTTTCCAATTGCTTCCTGCATCGGTAGTTTTCCAAACACCGCCGGCTGCACTGCCAAAATAAAACGTGTTGTGATCGTTATAATCTCCCGCTACAGCGGCCACGCGGCCGCCACGGAATGGGCCTATCAAACGGTATTTTAATTTTGAAAAGAAGACATCCTCACTATTGCCTTTACCAGCAGGCGCCGCTTTTTTTTGTGCAAAAGAAGAAACAGAGATACAACAAAACAGGAACAAAATAATTTTTTGCATGGATAGGTAATTAAGGTTGAAATTTACAACACATCAGTACTTCACTTCAAATTTTTTTATGAATTTCTCTGTACAAGGCAATTTGGTAGATATTCAAAATAGAAGAATCTACCCGGCAACCATCACAGTTGCGGAAGACAGAATTACCTCTATAACCGAAAACTCCGAATTGAATGTGGAGAACTACATATTGCCCGGCTTTATTGATGCGCATGTACATATTGAAAGTTCGATGCTGGTGCCTTCAGAGTTTGCAAGGCTTGCAGTAGTGCATGGCACTATATCTACGGTAAGCGACCCGCACGAAATTGCCAATGTATGTGGCCGTGACGGAATTAATTATATGATTGAAAATGGGAATACGGTTCCGTTTAAATTTTATTTCGGAGCACCCAGTTGTGTGCCTGCTACGCAGTTTGAAACAGCCGGCGCTACTATTTCGGCGAAGGATGTAAAAGAGTTGTTACGTAGGGATGATATTTATTATTTGAGCGAGATGATGAACTTTCCGGGTGTGTTAAATAATGATGAAGAAGTAATGAAAAAGATTGCGGCTGCCAGGCAGTTTAATAAGCCTGTAGACGGCCATGCGCCTGGTTTGCTTAATGCAGCGGCCAAACAATATATTAAAGCCGGCATCAGCACCGATCATGAATG
>JAICHT010000134.1 GCA_025924755.1 Chitinophagaceae bacterium
AAATCCAATGCGGCTGGTATCGGCTGTGGCAGCGCTGTCAATTTTTATATTATCAAACAGTGCCACGCATTTATCAAACTGTAGTTTTATAGACTCGGTTGTATCGGCATCTTTATATAATAATTTAATTCCGTCTAAACTTATTTTACCTACTGAAATGCTTTTTATAGCCGGTTGCAGGGCTTTCCACAAGGGCACGTTTTCTTTTGGTTCCTCTTCTTCCGTATGCAAGTGCCTTGATAATTTTACATCTGCATCTTTAGAAATTATTTGCCTGATATTGATTCTTTTGCCAAACAACAACGGCAGCAGTCCGATGCCTTTTATTTGTCCTTTTACCAAGTTGAGCTGCATGGTTAAAGATGGCAAGGCATTATTATTTTTCAAAACTTGGTATCGGCTGCTGTCAATCCATACCTGTAGATTTTCTACCTCAACGTTGCCGCCAAAAAAATTTGCGTGCAGCTTACCTAATTTGTATTGATATAAGCTGTCTGACCCCTGGATAATAATAGTATGGATCCTGTCTTTTAATACCGGTTCTAAATATCGGTTTACCAATACCAGAAAAAAAATCAAAACAAAAATAAGAAAGGCAAATCCGTACCGGACGATCCGCCAAAATGTACGTTTCTTTTTTATTGCTGGCATATGGATATATTATGTAAAAAGCTGTGCCAGTAAATGTAAGCCGAATTTTCAGGGTGTTACAAAACGGTAACCGATCCCTTTAATGGTGATAATTTCCAACAACGGATCGAGCTTTAAATAGGTGCGGAGCTTAGTAATATACACATCCAGGTTGCGGCTGTTAAAAAAAGAATCGCTTCCCCAAAGCAAGTTTAAAATATCCCTGCGCTCTACTATATTATTATTGTTTTGATAAAGAATCTTCAGCAATTCGCTTTCGCGATAAGAAAGCTTGCGTTCGCTTAACGGATGCAATAAGGTTTGGCGTTGGGTATTAAAGGTATATTGGCCTATTTGCCATTCGCTGGGTACAGAGGTTACTTCATCAGGCAATTTTAAAACGTTTTCAATACGCACGATCAATTCTTCCATGCTATAAGGCTTCCGTATATAGTCATTGGCGCCCGACTTAAAACCCATTACCACATCCGTTACTTCCGACTTTGCACTTAAGAAAATAATAGGTACGGTACTGTTTACCGCTCTTATTTCATCGGCTATTGTAAAACCATCTTTGTGCGGCAGCATAATATCCAGCAGGCACACATCCGGATTGACAGCTTTAAACCGTTTTAGGCCATTAGCCCCGTCATTTTCTGTTACTACCTCATAGCCCCGGCTTTGCAAACTGTCGCTTACTATTTTGGCCATTAAAACCTCATCTTCCACATACAGGATGGTTGGCTTTTTCATGCGCTGTGCTTTGGTAACATAATCATAAACTTGCTGCCATCGCCTTCTACACTTTCCACATCAATATTTCCACAATGCCTTTTAATGACATGCGCTACATAACTAAGCCCTAATCCATACCCTTTTGCATTGTGCACATTGCCGGTAGGCACTCTAAAAAATTTTTCGAACACTTTATCTTTATATGCGGCGGGTATGCCGATGCCGCTATCGGAAATGCACAAATGAATTTTATTGCTTGTGCCCGTAATTTTTATAGTAATGTCCGGTACGCCTTTGCTATACTTCAGCGCATTGTCCAGCAAGTTAAATAATACGCTTACTATATGCAGGCGGTCGCCTTGTAATGTGGTATCGCCTTCGGATAATATGGTTACTATAGCATGGTACTTTTCAAATTGCAACCGCATGGACGAGGTAACTTCCGATACCAGTTCCTTCATATCCAGCAACTCATATTTCAATTCTATTTCCCTGTTTTCAAACATGGAAAGCTTTAATACTTTATCCACCAAAAGAGATAACCGTTGCAATTCATTAGCCGATATATCCAGGTATTCTTTTGATTTTTGAGCATCCATATTGGCATTAAAGCTGCGCAGGGCTTCTATAGCCACACTTACGGTAGCAATAGGCGTTTTTAATTCATGGGTGATATTGCTGATAAATTCATTTTTAATATCTGCCAGCCGGCGTTGCTTAAGCAGGTTATTATATAGTAAGGCAAAAGACAATATGGAAAAAGCGATTAAGAATATGGATAGTAATATGACCGCAAGAATGCGCCTGATTAAATACGGGAACGTGTTTCCCAAAAATAATTTGTAAGTGATAGGGTGTGAGAAACCAATAGTAGCCTCATTGTGCGAAGGTTCGTCGTTATAATTAATTTTTACTCTTTGGATAGTGAACGGCACATCCATACTTTGCTCGTGCAAGCGTCTTATAAAAGCGGTATCAATTTCATTTATTTTAATGGAGTCCTGCAAAGAATCCACATCATACAAAAACTGCATTATACGATCGCGTCGCCAAAAGGTATTTTTACCCAGAAAGTGAAGCGTGTCTCTGCCAGGCCTATCGGTAAGTACCAGCGCTTTGGAGGTGGGGTTTTTTACTTTTTCAATAAGGATATTCACCAGCCTCGACACTTTTTTCCGGGGTATGGAACGCAGCAACTGTTTATCTCTTTCTATATTGGTCCCCGGGCTGCCAGCCTCGTTCGAATCGGCTATAATTTTATCCAGCTTTAGTTTAGAAGCCTGCAGCGAAAACACAGCATCTCTAAATGAACTATTACTTCTTATTTCCAGCGTTCTTGCTTCCCGCTCGTAGGTTTTTTGCAGCCAATAAATTTGAAAAGCAGTAATGCCCATTATGGTCAGCGCCATTAAAACCGGCAGCCACTTTATATTTTTTAGCGGAAGCATTTCAACAAATTTATCCGTTTAAACCACCGCTTGTATTTACTTTAACTATTATTAACGTAGCCCAAGCTGGTTTTAACACTAAGTAAATAGGATATATCTGTGCTTCGGTTATGCACCGCTCTGATAAGACTGACAGTAACATTTAATATCGTGACTTAGTATCTAGCTGCAAGAGCCATAACTAAATAAAAGCGGCGCTTTATAAGGCGCCGCTCTGTTATTAATTGTCAAATACTTTTCCGCGTTCATCATCATCGCGTTCTTTTTCGTAAACCAAAATATTTACCTTCCATTCCGGAAATTCAAACTGCATATTCACCTCTATTTTAATTTTATTCATCGGCTCCTGTCGGGTAGATAAATTAAATACACTATTGGTAAACTTTTTATTTTCATCCGGCTCTTCATAAGTGCCCTGCATAAAATAATTGCGGGTGGCGTCAAAGGCTACATTGGTGCCTTTTAGCTGGTTAAAAATGGACTTGTACTTTTTTGCGGCTTCCTCAAAATCTTCCGTAGAAAGCATTAAAGCCTGCCAGCTATACACGGGTGTTTGGCTGTACGAATATTCGGTGATGCCGCATGCCTCTGCACCCGTAGCCATTAGCAAGGATTGATACTCGACGGTTTGAGGATTTTTTTCTGAAATTTCCCCTTTGATGCTGTTAAATTGGTTGGGACAATCGGCCACTACTTTTTGGATATCGCCCCGCAGGGCATTATTGACAGTAGGTGCCGCATTTTTAAGAGTAGGTAGTTTAAATTGCGCATTAGCAGCGCACGAAAGAGCAATACAGCTTGCTGCAAGCGTTACACTTTTTAACTTCATGGGTATAGGATTAAAATTCTAAAATAAAAACAATATTATTTATTTGTTTGTAAGATGTGAATAATTTTTGTATTTTTCTAACGTTATCTATTAAAACCACCATTTGAAAATGAAATTACCATGAGAAACAAACGTATTGTGCATGCTAGAGATGAAGTAAAAATTTATGAAGGATATTATAAACCTTCTATTAATCCATTGCGCTTTTTTAAATCCATCCTGGGCGTGTTAGTTTTTGGGTCTGCCCCGGTAGCCCGAACCTATGTACCGCTGGATAAAAAACTGCATTAAAATAAAAGCCGTCTTACCGACGGCTTTTTTGTTTATTTTCCAATTAAGCTTTTTAGCTAAACAAATATTCTACATCTTCCTTCGTCAATGTCTTCACAAAAGAAGCATCGTCGGCAATCAGCTCTTTTGCCAACAACCGCTTACGCTCCTGCAACTGTAAAATTTTATCTTCAATAGTATCCTTGCAAATCATGCGATACGCAAAAATATTCTTTGTTTGCCCAATGCGGTGTGTACGGTCTATAGCCTGCTGCTCCACAGCCGGGTTCCACCACGGATCTACAATATATACATAGTCGGCAGCCGTTAGGTTTAAGCCCACGCCACCCGCTTTTAACGATATTAAAAACACCCGTACTTCCTCATCGCCCTGAAAACTTTGGATAGCCTTTTCCCGGTCCGGCGCCGAGGTGCTTCCATCAAAATATTCAAATTTAATATCCAGCGATTTCAACTTTTCGCGTATCAATGCCAGCATGCCCAGAAACTGCGAAAAGATCAACACTTTATGATTGCCGGTATTTTCATAAATTTCCCTGGCCAGCTCATCTAATTTTATGGAATGATTTTCAAACTTTTCCGTTTCATTTAATATAGCAGGTGAATCGCATATTTGCCGCAGTTTCATAAGGCCCTGCAAAATGGTAAGCTGCGATTTTTGTATGCCCTGTTCTTCGATAGTACCTAATATTTTATTTCTAAAGTCATTGCGGTAAGCATCATATACTTTGCGTTGCTCATCGCCCATTTCGCAAAACAATATGGTCTCTGTTTTATCGGGCAAATCTTTTGCCACTTGCTCTTTTGTGCGTCGTAATATAAACGGGTACAGTATTTTTCGCAGGTGCTCTTTTTGCTCTACTTCACCAAATTTATCAATGGGTACTGCAAACTCCTGCCGGAAAAATTCCATCGAACCCAGCATACCCGGATTTAAAAAATTCATTTGTGCAAATACATCAAACGTATTATTCTGCAGAGGTGTTCCACTCATACATAAACGGTGCCTGGCATTGAGCAGCGAGGCAGCCTTGGTAACCTTACTGGCCGGATTTTTAATAGCCTGCGATTCGTCGAGTACCACATAATCCAGCATAATCTGTAGAAACAATTTTATATCACTTCGCAGTGTTCCATACGTCGTAATAATGATATTATATTTATCCAGCTCTTCTGCATGACGGTTTCGGCCACTGCTATGATGAATATGATAGGTAAGGGAAGGCGTGAACTTTTTTATCTCGTTTTCCCAGTTGTAAATCAAAGTAGTGGGGCAAACTACCAGTGCTTTTAACCGGCCGTATGTGGTATAATAATGTTGTAAAAAAGAAAGCGCCTGCACTGTTTTTCCCAATCCCATATCATCGGCCAATATGCCGTTCCAGCTTACATCGTGCAGATAATTAAGCCATTGAAAGCCGGCAATTTGATAAGGCCGTAATACTTCTTTTAAATTATCGGGCGGCGGAATTTCATGAATTTGTTGAAACTGGCGCAGGTTCTGATATTTTTCTTCCAGCTGAATGGTTAGCTCTTCTTCATTGCGGTTGTCGTACAAATCGTCTATTACACTTAAATGGTAGCGCGATAGTTTTAAGTTGTCTGTTTTTCCTTCACCTACTCTAAATAACAGCGAATATTTCTTTAACCAATCTTCCGGCAATATACCCAACGTGCCATCATTTAGCTGTACAAATTGCTGCTTATTGGCAATGGCTTTTTTTACTTCTGCCACACTCACTTTTTGATCGCCAAACAATATGTCCACTTTTGCATCAAACCAATCGGTATTGCTGCTGATGTAAATATGCGTTTGTGGCTTTGCCGTATTAAAGCGAAAGTTCTTCAGCGTTTCAAAACCATACACCGGCACTTTTGCTTCCTTCATGGCGTCTACAAACAAAAAGAACCAGTTGTTTTTTAATACTTCGGCTCCTTTTAAAGCCAGCGTAGTGCCGTCGTCATATTCTATAAAGTTGGAATGAAGCGTTTGCAGCTTTTTTAAAAATGCGTCTTCTGCTTCGCGGTTGCTGTATACAATTAAAACTTTATCGCCTTGCGGTATAATTAGCTCGCCTTTATCTTTTGCTTTGGTATCGTATCCTTTATAATTGAAGATGGGCTGAAATACCAGGTAGTCGCCCTTTTCCTGCAAAATAAGTTTTACCTCCGGCTCGCCGTTTTTTATCTCATTTACCAAAGACCGGTCAAATTCCACTTTATATTCTTTAGTAAGCGGAAGCACGAAATTTCTTAGTGTTTGGCTCCAGTCTTCTTTTTTTACTTCTAATATACCGGAGGGCATAAACTTTTCGGCAGTAGCAGCCGCATCTGTATTACTCCATATGTATAACAGGTGGTTATATAAAAACAATAACGGCGAAGCTATTTCATTGTCTGCAAGCCCGTACGCAATAGCCTCCGGCTTTATATAACATTCTATAGCAAATGCATTTTCGTTTGCAGCAATATAAAACTGCGGTACTAACAAGGTGGTACTTACTTCGGCCTTTTTTAAATGCGATGTTTTAAAAGTTGCGCCGGACGGCAATATAAACACCGGACAATCCTTTGCTTCTATAAATAATTTTTTAAGTTTTGGAAGCAAATACTCTATCATCAAAGCTTTGGTGTCCTCCGGTAAATCGTCTTCCTGCGGGTGCACAATGTTTTCCCATATGCCCGAAAAAGGCGAGTTGCGGCTGATGTATTTATCAATTTCATTATCCTGCAGCTTACGCACTAATGTAATTAAATCCTTGTCCTCGTCACTATATGGCTCCGTATTAATGTATTTAGCTAAGTCCAGCTTTTGCACATTGCTGGCGGCATTGGCTTCTTCATCAAACTCGCCGTCTATTATATCAACCGTAAAATAAGGATACGTTCTTTTATTGTAGTTAAACACGATACCCAGTCTCTTGGCTGTTTCTACTTCCTTTGGCAATACTTCTGCTTCTACCGGCGCAGCCACCTTTTGCATCTGCGGTACGGAAGTACTAACTGGTATGGCTATGCGCTTTATAGAACTATCCAGCACTCTTAAAAAAGGCTTGCCTTCTTTATAACTAAATTCAAACTTGCCTTTTAAATTATCTGTTAACGAATATCCATAAGCTTCCAGCAATTTATTTTTTTCTTTATCCCAGTTTCGGATGGTATCAAAATAATGAGCGCCGTGTTTGTACAGCAGGTGCAAAAACACAATAACCTTTGGCAGGCAAAGCAAATGTGCAGTATCTACATAATCGCTGCTGGTATCGAAGTTGCGCTCTTCATTGCGCCGGATAATAACTGCATAAGATTTATCGCCAAGTTTTACTGTGGCTTTTACGGTTTCATCTTCCGCACTGGTGATTTTAACTTTATTGGTACGCAGATAACTTTCGGCTTCTGCAAAAACTTCCGGCGAGCACAATATGCGCATTGTTTTTACATCAATGCTTTTCATTTTGGCTACTGTGTGCCGCTGATCATAGTCAATATCATCTGTTTTTAATACGCCTTTGTCCAGCATCTCCTGCAAGCTTAGCAGGGCAGCTACTTCGTGGCGGCATATATCGCCCAGGTTATACGGGCAGGAGCAGCGCAGTGAGAGTGATTTGGCATCTTTATACTGCTGGATATGTACTTTGTAATACGTAGCGTAGCTGTCGTCTTTTATTCGAAAGACAGCAGAACCAAATAAATCATCATACTCTATCAGTTCCACATGGCCCGTAGTATGAATTTTTTTACCGCGCCGGATTACTTCATCCGTACCGTTGGTGTATATATATTTTAGTAAGTGTGGTAAAGCCAAAACGATTTGTGTTTTAGAATGTACGTTTCAAATTTTTTATTGCCTTGCTGAACCATTATTATGTATAATTCCGAAACTCCGTTTTATATTATCTTTTAAATAGTAACACCGTACACACAGTCATTATTTTTAATAAAGGAAAATCAAACATGGGCAATCTGCAAAAGTAACAGAAAGAAGTGCATATATCCTTGAGAAAAAAGTCAAAACTCTTTTAAATTAACAGCCGATGGGTGTAAATACATTTTATTAATATAGCCCGTTATATACCGTTAACGCTTCGTTTTTATAATAAGGCAATATATTAGCCAAATCAGCAGTAAGGCAATGCCGGATATCTTTCTCTAAACCAAAGTTGGTGAGGCGATGATAATGAGACGCGTCATTAGCTTTTAAAAACTCGTACAAATCTTCCTTGCCCGTATTGTACAAGGTGGCTGCCATATGCGATGAATCGCAATTAATATGGAACTGCTCTTTTATATTACTCACTACAGCCCCGGCAAACAACGTGTCTTCCAAATTTACTTTGTCTTTCCATGCAGCACAGGCCAATACGACATTCTGCTCTTGCGCCACCAGGTGATCGCAGATTGCGGAAAGATTAAGGAACGAGCCGGTAACAATTTCGGTGGCACCGTTTGCCAATGCCATATGCAATAGTTTGGTGCCGTTGGTGGTAGTGAGCACTAAGGTTTTGCCTTCAATAAATTGTCGTGGATATTCAAAGGAAGAATTACCGTATTGCAAGCCCGGCGCTATTTTACCATCTCTTTCCCCGGCGGTTATGTACTGCTGCTCTTTACCAATCTGAATGCATTTTTCCACGCTATCCACCGGAATAACAGCTTTGGCGCCATTGTACAAAACGGTGGCAATGGTGGAGGTAGCCCGCAATATGTCGATTACTACTACTATGCTGTCCCTTACATCGTATAAATGAAGTAAAGAAGGAGAGAGACAGGTGTACAGTGTTGGTTTACTCATTTCTATTTAATCAGTTTGTGGCAATACCGTTTATACAATTTTATTTTATAGAATCAATACAGGTAAAAAATAGTATCTGTAGTTAACTAAACGGCATTTTTACCACTTTTGCTTTTAATAATTTATCCCTCACTTTTATATATAGAATCGAATCTAAATCTGAAAACTCCTTTTTTACATATCCCATGCCTATGGCTTTGCCAAGACTTGGCGCTTGCGTACCGGAGGTTACATAACCTATATCGTTACCCTCAGCGTCGGCAATTAAATAATGGTGGCGCGGAATGCCTTTATCTACCATTTCAAAACCCACCAGCTTGCGCTGAACTCCTTCTGCCTTTTGCTGCTGTAAAATTTCTTTTGCGGTAAAGTCTTTCGAAAATTTTGTAATCCATCCCAGGCCCGCTTCCAGTGGCGATGTGGTATCATCTATATCATTACCATACAAACAATATCCCATTTCCAGCCGCAGCGTATCTCTTGCTCCAAGCCCAATGGGCTTCAAACCCTGCGGACCGCCTTCTTTAAAAATAGCATCCCATATTTTTTCGGCAACGTCTTCTTTATCTT
>JAICHT010000135.1 GCA_025924755.1 Chitinophagaceae bacterium
ATAATGCTGTTGCTCCGAGTATTCATCACTAATGCTGAAACCAAAAAAACCTGCTAAATGCAATGCAAAAAAAAGTGGACAGTTGGCCGTAATCGTATCGCTGGCAGCATCCAAATGCAATAAACTGTCTTCCATAAAATAAAATAATTCGGCATTGGTTTCCGGTTCTTTCAAACACTTATTCAGCAGCTCAATCATAAAAAGCGCTACGGAATTTTTACGTATATCTGTAAGAACGTGTTGATATAAATGCGCCCAATTGAATTCTTTTAGCCGTTGCAGATTTTTAAAATCGTTGTGATATACTACCAGGTCCAATATGGCTGCCGATTGAAACATATTGATTTTAGAAGCGCCTTTTTTTGATGCGGTCCGGATGCCGTTCACTATATAGGATTGCAATCCTAATGCTTCTGTAAAAATGGAAACTACTATGCTGGTTTCGCCAAATTTTACATTACGTAATACAATACCTTTTGTTTTTTGAATCATGGTTGCGCAATGGGTTCTTACATAAATTAATTGCTGATAAATACAATCTTACCTGCTATCTTTTGCTGTCCTTGTTCATCTATCATTAGTACAAGATAAATGCCACTGGCTACTGGTTGACCTTTATAGTTTCTTCCGTTCCAAACGGCCTGGCCACCTAACGCTTTTGTTTGATAAACCAGGCGTCCATTTAATTCTGTGATCTTTACATAACTGTTTCCTGCCAGACCTTTTATGGCAATCGTGCCACCATAGCCCGGAGGAACCGGGTTGGGAAATATCAACACCGTACTGCTGTCCTGCGAAGCTTCTGTAGCGGTGCTTCTATAAGAGCATATGCCGTTTATCGTAGCAAAAAAAACCTCGCCGGTAGTGCCATTTATGGCTATACTTTTTACATTGTTATTAAGCAAAGGACTATTATCTTCTGTAAAATGTTGAAGTACCTGGTCTCCTTCGATATTTATCAGCCAGGCGCCGTTTTTAGTAGCAATCCATTTGCGGTCGGCACCATCTACTGCAATACTTTGCACCTGTTCTCCCTTAAATAAATAGTTGGCAAAGTTGCCTTGTTTTACCACAGGCAGCAGCGCTTCGCAGCCGGTGTTGCTAAAGGCTTCCTGGGGGCATTGAATAATACCTACGCCATCATCGGTACCTACCCATATAAAACCATTCTTATCTTTTGCGATGCTTAACACATTGTTGGAAGGTAAATTTCCATTGCCATTACCCGTTCTGTATAACCGCCAGCGATCGTCGCCGGTATCATCAATAGAACTTCCGCTATTAAAACAAATTAAACCACCGCCTTTAGGTGATACGATCCATTTCTGATCAGCATCATCTATCACTATCTGTGCTACGGCATTTTCGGTTAGGCGATACGGTGAGGTGAACGATTGCCAGGTGCTGTCATTTTTACGAACATGTATATACTGGTCAGCGCCATAGTTGCAAATCCATAAATTATTTTCATGATCAAACGCCAGCCCTGATACACGATAGCTGGCAGGGTCACCCACCATAGGGCGGATAGGCGAATTTTGTTTGTAGATAGTGAAATGATCATTTACCTGGATGTGCAATAAGCCGCCGCCATACGATCCTGCCCACACCGATTCGTCTCTTGGGTCTGCCGCTACGGTAATAAAATCCAGCATACTATCCAATTGCGCATAATGGTACCGGTTATAGTTCGTCCATTCCCCATTAGAAAGCTTGTAAACACCACTGCCATTGTATAAATAGTTCCAGGCGGAGTTTACCGAACCTGCGGCTACATACAGTATGTTGTTATATACCGTCATCTCGCCGGTAGCAATATCTTCAGGCGAATTAAGCTTGTACGATTCGGGTACGCCACCAGACCATTGCGACAAGCCGCCATACAGATCGGCTACCCAGTAATCTTCGTTTTGCCATATGGCTTTTTTAGGAAAAGAGATAATGCCGGGATATTGAATGGTATTGTTTATAGAGCCATCACTATTTAAAATTACCACCTTACTATTGCCGCCGGCAGTGCGCTGGCAAACGGTTATTTTATCCTTAGAAGCATTGATAGAAATAACAGGCCAACCATCCGCAAAAAAAAGAAACCATTCCGTTCCGTTTTGTATCCACAAACTATCGTTCTGTACTGCAATTATTTTATTTTGAATATTGACAACTCCTTTGCATGCAGCTGCACCTAAACCTTTGCTGCCGGAAACATTTTGCCAGGCATTGTAATCGGCTGCGTTAGCATTTACCGACACTTTTTTTAAACCATCTTCTGTAGCAGCATATATGTAGTTGTTGTCTTTGGTAACCATATTGATCTTTACATAATCACCACTACTGCCTATAAACCACGAGTCTTTTACTTCATACTTTTCTGCATCCAGCACAATAATACCAATGCCTGTAGATAAGTAACACAACCGGTTATCGGCATATATATGATATATGGTTTTATCGCCGGCAATATTTTTTCTTTTAAGATCGGCAATGTTGTGCCGGCCGTTTTTTTCCAGTACATCTATATTGCTATTGGCATATGCAATGTAAAGCTTGTCGGAGGCTTCATCATATTGTATGGCAGTAACGCCTGCTTCACTTAAGCCGGAAACTTTGCTCATTCGTTCCACTTCTTTTGTGGCCATATCTACACTAAATACACTATAAGGCGTAGCTGCATAAACTTTCGTAGCGGAAGCGGTTACATCTATGGCACTTTGATACGGCAATTCTTCGCGCCAGGAGTCTACTGGCTGGAGTCCCGTTTGTGCAGCGGCCCCGTAGTAAACAAAAAAGAAAACCAGCAATAAGATTCTCACCTGTCAAATTTATCAAACCCTATGTAAAGTATGCGTTATAAATATGGTGGTATATCGCAATGCCAATTAATGCTTTTCTTTGCCACTCAAGTCTGTTTTGTATGTGGAAGATTTTAGGCGAACGCATTTTACAATACCGGTTTTTGTTGTTAGCACTTTTGCTGGCGCTTACTGTTTTTTTTGGATGGGAAGCCAGCAAAGTAAAATTGAGTTATGAGTTCTCCAAATCTATCCCTACCGATAACCCCAAGTATATTGCCTACCAGCAATTCAGAGAAAAATTTGGCGATGATGGCAATCTTTTGGTAATAGGAGTGCAAACGCCCAGGCTTTTTCAGCAGGATATATTTAATGATTATGCAGTGCTGCAACGTTCCTTAAAAGGCGTCAGTGGCGTTAACGATGTGATAGCCGTACCGTCAGCCGTTAATCTTATAAAAAATGAGGAAACGGAAAAGCTTCAGGCAACCGCTATCTTTCCGAAAGGACCATTAACCCAACCGCAAATTGATAGCAGCAAAACCGTTTTTTTTAATCTTCCTTTTTATAAAGGTCTGTTATATAACGGCCAAACGGATGCCTGGCTGATGGGTGTATATGTAGATGCGGCAGTAATGAATTCTGCAAAAAGGACAGCTTTGGTGGATAGCATCACGCATTTTGCTGAAGCCTTTGGTGCCAGGCATCAGCTAAGTATTCACCTAAGCGGCCTGCCTTTGATACGCACCGTGCTGGCTACCCGCATACAAAAAGAAATGAAGTGGTTTACGTTTGCTTCTCTTTTATTGTCTGCCATTATTTTACTCTTATTTTTCCGTTCCATTAGCGCTACTTTGCTTTCACTGGCAGTAGTAATTACCGGCGTAATATGGAGCTTTGGTATTTTACAATTGGCCGGTTTTAAAATTACGTTGCTTACTGCGCTGATACCGCCGCTGATAGTGGTTATTGGCATTCCTAACTGCATCTACTTTTTAAATAAATACCATACTACTTTTAAACAAACCGGCGATAAGAAAAAAGCTATTGTGCAGATGATCGCCAAGATGGGCGTAGTAACTTTATTTTGCAATATTGCCGCTGCTATCGGTTTTGCCGTTTTTGCCCTAACGCGAAGCGCTATTTTAAAAGAGTTTGGCATAGTGGCAGGCATTAGTATTCTGCTGTTGTTTTTTATATCGTTGATATTAATACCAGTGGTGGTAAATGCAATGGCAGCTCCAAAACTGCAGCATACAAAATATTTAGAAAACGTATGGCTGCAACGCTGGCTGGATAAATTGGAATATTGGTCGCTGCACCATCGCACACTTATTTTTGCTATTACATTTATCGTATTGCTCTTTTCTGTGGCCGGAATGTTCCGGTTAAAAAGCGTAGGATATATTGTAGACGATTTGCCAAAGACGGATAAAATCTATACTGATTTAAAGTTTTTTGAAACCAACTTTAAAGGTGTGATGCCATTGGAAATATTGGTAGATACTAAAAAGAAATATGGAGTATCCAGGAACCTGGAAAATTTGCTAAAAATCGATTCGCTTTCGCAATACCTTGCCTCTAAGCCTTTTATAGGCAAACCATTAAGTATTGCTGCAGGATTAAAATTTGCCAAGCAGGCTTTTTTTGAAGGCGATAGTACCAACTATACGATGCCTTCCGCTTATGATCTGCCAGCGTTGGCTCAATATCTTTCCATGCGTAGCACGGGCACCTCAAATAATAATTCTTTTACAAAACTGGTAGGGTCTTTTATGGATAGCAGCCGGCAAACAGCCCGCATCAGCGTAAGTATGCAAGATGTAGGCAGTGCACGGCTTCCGCTCATATTAGACAGTATTCAAACAAAAGCCAATGCGCTGTTTGATAAAGACAAATACAACGTACAACTCACCGGCACCAGCGTTACTTTTTTAGAGGGTAGCCGCTATATTATAAATGGATTAAAAGAAAGTGTGTTCTGGGCTTTTATATTGATTGCGTTGTGCATGCTTTATTTATTTAAATCCTTTCGCATTTTGTTGTGTTCATTAATACCCAATATGATTCCGCTGGCCATTACTGCCGGTGTAATGGGCTGGGCTGGTGTGCCGCTGAAACCCTCGACCGTATTGATTTTTAGCGTAGCCCTGGGTATTGCTATTGATATCACGATCCGGTTTTTAGTGAACTATAAACAAGAGTTGAAAGGGGGAACGCATACCTCCCAGGAAACGATTATTCAAACCATTCATTCTACCGGTATCAGCATCATGTATACTTCTATTGTATTGATAGCAGGGTTCATCATTTTTTGCTTTAGCAGTTTTGGTGGTACGCAGGCTTTGGGTTGGCTTACATCACTTACATTGGTTACCGCTACTCTGGCTAATTTGATTTTTCTGCCAGCCCTGTTGATGGTTTTTTTAAAGAAATAAGGGGTTATCCGACAAATTCATTAAACAAAAAAGCAGTATAAAAGACGAATTTGCCTTAAAGAATTTATTTAAAATTAATTTTTAGTTTTATTTCACATTTCTTATATATTCGCACTGCTAATAAAAATGGGTACTCAATCGCTATTACAAAGTGGTTGATCAATTAGTCAAAAAATATTTTATTTAAACGATTGTACAAGTGTTCTCTTAAAAGATCACACTTGTTATTTTTTATCAATTCGAATTAAAACATGAGAAAAACGCTACTCCTCGTGCTGGGCGTGCTATTGACTTGTATGCAACTCCTGGCTCAAAACCGGACCGTGACCGGGAAAATTACAGATGAAACCGGTAAGCCGGTTGCTAATTCTTCTGTTATTGTAAAGGGAACAAGAAATGGTACCACCACTGCTTCTGACGGTTCTTTTTCAGTAACGGTACCTGAAAAATCCAATACAATAGTGGTTTCGAGCGTGGGTTATGCTTCGCAGGAAATTAATGTGGGCAACCGTACAGATGTTGCTGTGCAGCTCAAGGGAGCACAAAACAGTTTGCAGGAAGTGGTGGTTACTGCATACGGTACACAAAGAAGGGTAAACCTTACTTCTTCTCAAACCCGTGTGGGCGGTGCAAACTTTGAAGATGTGCCGCTTTCATCTGCCGATCAAATGTTACAAGGTAAAGCAGCCGGGGTTCAATCTTCTGCATTTTCCGGCCAGCCGGGTGCTAACCAGCAGGTGCGTATTCGTGGTGTAGGTTCTGTTACTGCCAGCTCTCAGCCGCTATATGTAGTGGATGGCGTTCAAATTAACGCAGGCGATTTAAGCCGCTCTAATACTACATCGAATGCCTTGGCTGGATTAAACCCTAATGACATTGATAATGTTACCGTTTTAAAAGATGCTTCTGCAACCGCCTTATATGGTGCAAGAGGTTCTAATGGTGTTATTATTATTACTACAAAAAAAGGTCGTTCCGGTAAAACACAGTTTCGCTTAGATACAGAAGTGGGCAGCACTACTTATGCTACTTTCCCTGATGCCGGTAAGCCGCTGGACGCTGCTGACTGGCTGGCTTTGGCAAGAGAAGGATATATCAATGCAGGCTATACTGCTGATCAGGCAGATGCAAAGCTGAAAAATTATGGAGCCGGCACTACTAATAATACGGATTGGTTAAACCTGCTTACCCGCACCGGAACGCAACAGCAATATAATTTATCTGCCAGCGGTGGCGATGCTAAAACAACCTTTTATATTTCAGGAAGCTACTTTCAGCAACAGGCGCCGGTAGTAGGTTCTGATATGAAGCGGTATACCGGTAATATTAATATAAGACACCAGGCAAGCAATAGATTGTCGTTTCAGTTTGGTATGCAAAGCTCGTACGATAAAATAAATGTGCCTTTGGGTAACAACGCCTATTTTTCTAACCCGGTATTAGGTATCTGGTTTTTACGGCCTGTTCAACATCCATATAACGCAGACGGAACATTAAATATCAGCCGGGCTTCCAATACCGACTTCCCTAATATTCCGAACCCGCTGTATATCATACAGAACAACATTTATCAAACAAGGCAGATTCAGGCCAGGCCTAACCTGACTACAGAATTTACGATTCTCAAGGGTTTAAAATATACCAATAAGTCGGCACTAGATTTTAATGATATAGAAGAAATGGATTATTATAATCCAAACCACGGCGATGGATTAACATTAAATGGCTACGGAGCTAATTATTATACCCGTTATGCACTGCTGGATGAAATTAACCAGTTGGATTATCATGTAGATGCACTGAATAATAATTTTCATATTGATGCCAAAGCCTTGCACGAAGCCATATCGAGCAACGAATATGTGATTGACGCAGAGGCTAACAATTATCCAAACGATAAGTCGCCTTACTCTATAAATGCTGCTACTGTTACCAATGGTAAGGGCGGAGCTTATGAATATACATTTCAAAGCTATGTAGGCCAATTGGTGCTGAACTATCAAAACAAATATGTGTTATCCGGCTCATTCCGGAGAGATGGTTCCTCCAGGTTTGGTGCTAATAAAAAGTATGGTAATTTCCCTTCTATTGGCTTTTCATGGAATGCTTCCCAGGAGAAATTTTTATCGAATATTCCGCATGTGTCTTTGTTAAAGTTAAGAGCTTCTTACGGCTCAACCGGTAATGCAGAAATTGGTAATTACCAATCTGTAGCCACCCAGGCCTCCGGTTACAACTACAATGGCCAGCCGGGTATTGCTTTTGGTAATGTAGGAAACGCTGATTTAACCTGGGAGAAAACAAACCAGTTTGATGCAGGTATTGATATAGGATTGTTTAACAACAGGGTAAATATCACTGCTGATTATTACGACCGCAGAACCTCTAATATGCTTTTTAATATACCGCTGCCATTAGAGCTGGGTGGTCCAAGCCCATCTGGATTAGGTGTTGGTGGAACCCAGATTTACAATTATGGGGCTATGTATAATAAAGGTATCGAACTGGCTATTGATGCCACTCCTGTACAGACAAAGAATTTTAACTGGAACCTGAATTTTAATTTCACCCATAATAAAAACAGGATTACCTCTTTATTTGGAGGCAACGATGTAGCTAATGGTAATTTTAACCTAAGGGAAGGTTATGACGTACAAAGCTTTTACACCCGCTTATGGGCTGGTGTAGATCCGGCAAACGGCAACCCGCTTTGGTACACCGATGCTACCAAATCTCAAACTACTTCTTCTTATCCTGCTGCTTCTGCAAGGGTTATGTATGGAAGTGCATCGCCTAAATACTATGGTGGCTTTACAAATACTTTGTCATTCAAAGGATTTTCATTGTCTGCAGAACTATATTATAATTATGGTAACTTAATAAGAGATACCTGGGCTACTTACTTAACGGATGGTCAGTATGCATTATCATATGGTAAATATGCCGTGAACTTACAGCGCTGGCAAAATCCCGGTGATGTAACAAATGTGCCTAAATATGTATATGGAACTGGTAACAGTTCTAACAGCTTCTCCACTAGGTTTTTGTATAAAGGCGATTACATCCGCTTACGTAATTTAACCGTAGGATACCAGGTACCATCATCTGTTATGAATCACCTGCATTTTAGTTCATTACGTTTCTATGTAAGAGGTACCAATCTTTGGACAAAAACATACGATAAAAACCTGACAATTGATCCGGAGCAAGGTGCATCAAGCGCTTCTAACTTAAATATTATGCTGCCTCGTGTAATGACAGTAGGTATTAACATTGGCTTTTAATACAAAATTTGAAATTGAGAATGAGAAAAATTAATTTAATAGTACCAGCTGTCATTATAAGTCTTGGACTTGGCAGTTGTTCAAAAGAGTTCTTAACTAGAACGCCTAATGATGCACTTACACTGGATGCATCTATTACAACAGAATCGGATTTGAGCAATGCGTTAAACGGTGCTTATTCCGGTTTGCGAAATGTAAATTTGTTTGGACGTACTTTGCCGGTATTGGGTGATGTAAGAGCTGATAATGAATACGTTTCTTCATCTAACTCGGGCAGATATGTACTGTATAATAACTATGCAGGCATCGTATCTAACAATGCCGATGCAACCGGAATATTTACGGCGGCTTACCAGGTCATTACCCGCACCAATCAAATTATCAGCAACAGTACCTTAGCTTCTTCTGCAAACGTAGATAACTATAAAGGGCAGGCATATGCTTTACGTGGGTTGTTGTATTTCGAACTGATACGCAATTTTGCCAAACCCTATTCTACTACAGATCCGCTGGGTGTTCCTATCGTTACAGAATTTTACGGAGCCAAGTCAAATCCAACCACTACTTTTCCAAGGGATAGCGTTGCAAAAGTATACCGGCAAATAATTTCTGACCTGGAACAAGCTTATACTTTAATGCCTGCAGACCGCGATCCTGATAATTCCGGTTTCATGTCTAAGTATGCAGCCCGCGGGTTAGAAGCCAAAGTGTACCTGTATATGAA
>JAICHT010000136.1 GCA_025924755.1 Chitinophagaceae bacterium
AGTTCATTAATGTTTCATAACAGTGGCGGTAACTTACCAGTATGATGCTAATGCCACGATCATAGTCTACCCACAGCGATCTTTTTTTACCTAATATATATTGCGAATTAAAAATGTCCATGTTTGGCGGCCTGAATTTTGAGTAATTGAATTGATTATTTTAAATTAATAACGCTGTACCGTAGCGTATTAATCAAAGGTAAAAAAGTGATTAACGAAGAAACCGTTTTCATATGCCAGATTTGAATGGTACTGAGCTTACCCGGTAGCTGCAAAAAGGTCCAGGCTGAATAAATTATAGTCAATAATACAACCTATTAACTAAAAACACAATTTTATATAAAAGGGGAGGTGGTAATTCTTATAAAGAATTAGTAAGTTTAACCTATATACACCCTCTTTGTGTGAATGGTGCCGGCTGCAAAAGATGCAGCTGATAAAGAAGATCAAAATGGTGGCCTCGCCGCGAATCGAACGCGGACCCAGGGCTTCGGAGACCCTTATACTATCCATTGTACTACGAGGCCAAACTAATTTACCGCACCGTTATTTTATCAATTCGTGCGCATTGGTAGCAAATATTTTTACCGCAATGGCCAGCAAAACTACGCCAAAAAACTTTCGCACAGCAATCAATCCTGCCGGACCTAAAATATGCTCTATAAACCGCAAACTTTTTAACACGGTAAACACTACCACCAGGTTAATTAAAATGGCAAACAAAACGGTGGACTGTAAATAAATGGCTTTTAGCGATATAATAGTGGTGAGAGTGCCGGAACCGGCAATTAAAGGAAAAGCTATTGGTACCACTGTAGCGGCCCGAACATCTTTTTCGCTTTTAAAAAATTCAAGCCCCAGCACCATCTCAAGCCCTAATAAAAAAATGATGATGGAGCCACCCACTGCAAAAGAACCCACATCCAGCCCCAATAAATTAAGAAACGGCTCGCCAATAAAAAGAAATAAAATCATCAATACACCGGAGATAATCGTGGCTCTGAATTCGTTGATACCACCCAGTTTTGTTTTCAAAGAAATCAATACCGGGATAGAACCCACAATATCAATAACTGCAAAAAGCGTAAACGTTACCGTAAATAAATCTTTGATAGTCCAATGCATGGGCCGCTTTTTGTAAAGTTATAGAAGTTACATATCCGGTTGCAGTTTGTGGCTGGCAATAAGATCGCAAAAATAAAATCCATATGCAGCATCGGTGCTGGTCAAACCATCAGCATCATTCCGCAACTTCGGCGCATCATACCGGCGGTATACTATACTCCCTTTCTCAAATGCAATCGGCTGGCGGAAAACAGGCCCGTCATACACAAAGGAATGATACTCCCCATTCTCGCCGCATACATCTACACCGGCCGGCAAATCCTGCACAAACGATTCATCAATCAGCCTTCCGCAAAAATCTTTGTTTAAAAATTTTTCATTAATGCAAACTACTATTGCTTTAAAACCTGCCGCTAAAAATTCCTGCATCAACTGTCGGGTATCTGTTTTCCACAAAGGGAAAAGGCACTCTATATTTTGTTGGTGCAATTGCTCTTCGCGGTAGCGTTTCAAATCTTCTAAATAAATATCGCCAAACAAAGCATGTGTAAAGCCTATGTCTTTTAATTCTGCTACTTTTTGCTGCATCAGCGTTTCATATTCCTGCATGCCTGGCTGCTCGGGCAGTTCAATAGTGTGCAAGGGTAAACCAATAGATACTGCCTGCTGTTGCAACAATTCGGTACGTACTCCGTGCATGGAAATACGGTTATGTATTTTATTAACGCTGGTAAGTAAGGCTTCCGGATAAAACCCCTGGCCTTTTGCTTTGTAAAGGCATAAGCTGGAATCTTTGCCGCCGCTCCAGTTGATATAAGTTTTCATATAAAAAAAGAAGATAATTGCACCATATGGGGCAACGATTCTGCCATCATAAATTTAAAGTAATACCAGCCATAAAGTTAAACCGTGCGGTAGTGTAGCCAAGTATATCAAAATAGTTTGTGCCGGTAATATTTTTCAAATCGGCAAAGGCTTTCAGGTTTTTGCCAAACTTATATTCCGTGTAGGCATCAATGGTTTGATAGGCATCCAGCAAAACAGGCGCACCCATATATACCGGCTCGTACCGCTTGCCGGCAAAATGGGCATGGGCGCTGATATACCATTTGTCAAGTGGTTGAAATCCTACAGTAATATTGGCCGTGTGTTTAGGCCTTCTGAATAAATTATTATATGCTGTATCGCCATTGGTCGTAAAGCTGTAGGTAGCCGCGTCGTATTTGTAATTAAGAGTAGTTACCTTGCCGGTTACATAGGTGTAATTAGCATCCAGCGTCAGCTTTCCTATATACCATTTTGCTTCTGCTTCCAGGCCATGATCTTTCTGATTGTTATTATTAAAATATTTATAGTTGATATAACTGTAATCAATTCCGTCTTTTATATTCCGGTTGAAGTATACCAGCCGGGCAAAAAGTTTTTTATCTTTATTATATTCAATACCACCTTCTTCGGTAGTAGATTTTTCAGGCTTCAATAGCGGCATACCGGCCGATGCGTCAAATAACTGATACAAAGAAGGAGCTTTAAAGCCCGAGGCAATATTGGCAAAAATTTTTACTTCTTTACCTATCAGGTAAGACGGATTGATGGTGTACGTGAAATTGCTGCCGTATTTGGAATGATGGTTATAGCGGCCACCGGCTTCAAAATGAAAGCCACCCAATTCCTTTAAAAAGAAGGATGCATAAGCGCTGTACTGGTGCATATGAGTGGAATCTTTACCCAGGTGAGTTTCATAGGGTCCGTAAGAACTAATGGAAAAAGAGTTTTGATCAGAATTTTGAAAACGGTAATCTCCTCCGGCCAATAGTTCTATATGGTTTGACAAGCTGATATTGGTATACAATTCGGTAAAATGCGAACGGCCTGTATATGAGCTTTTGGTATACCTGGCAAAGCTTCCTACAGAAGCAGAATCATCCAGGTAATTTCTTTTACTTACGTTGATGTTGTAATTAAAATGCAGCGCACCACCGCTGTACTTATATACCAAACCAGCGCCAGCCTGGTAATTTTTAGATGTTACCGTATAGTCTTTATCATCGGTAAAGGCCGCAGCATCCAAATCGGTTTTGTAGCCACCAACCTGCCCATTTATACTTGCTTGCAGCTTAGGGCTTAGTGCCGTAGTAAAGTTTCCGGATAAAATATTTTGGTTAAATGCATCTTTATCAAAATTGTTTGAGTGCGAAGAATCGTAGGCTGATGAAAACCCGGCCGATTGCAAATGGCTGTACTGCAAATTATATTTGCTTTTACCTGTTGTGCCGTTTACACCCGCTACACCTTTATAGGTATTATAAGAGCCGCCGCTGCTACTGGCATATAACGATGCTGGTTTATTGCCTCCTTTTTTAGTAATAATATTGATAACACCTGCCACCGCATCGGAACCATATAACGTAGACTGGGCGCCCTTTACAATCTCAATACGTTCAATATTGTCTATATTAAAATGATTGAGATCAAATGCATTGGATATAATAGATGGATCGTAAGCTGGTATGCCGTCAATTAATATCAGCGTGTTGCCTAATGCAGCGCCCCGCATATACACATCCGGGTTGGTGCCCATATTATTTTGAGTGCCAATAATAGTAATGCCGGCTTGTTGATTTAAAAGTTCGGCAACCGTTTTGCCGGAACTTTTTTCTAAAATTTCTTTACCGATAATCGTAACCACTTTGCCGGTATTAGCTTGCTTTTGTGGAAATTTATTGGCAGTAACAATTACTTCGCTTAGCGATTGGCCGGTAGTGTCTTGCTGTGCATGTAGCAGGCTGCTGTAAATAAGTGCAGCCACTACAAAAATTTTCTTTTTCATTTTAAAAATTTTTAGTGACTGCTTTCGGAAAATAAAACGGAAATATAAATGCGATAAAGCCTTTACATTCCATGCCTTTCACCCGAAAGCTGTTGAATGAATATTAACAGGCAGGTCTTCTGGCTTACCCTCAATAACACCTTCCCATCTGCGTAATGCAAACAGTGGTTGCAGCATTGATTTTTACACCTTTCGGCGGGGGGTCACAGCTACGGGGATAGCGCCGGAATATGCACCGGACTTCCCATTTTAATGGCGCTAACGCGCCAACCAGTTAAGGCCACAAATGTAGGCTACAAAAGCATTCATAAAAATTTGAAAATTAAATTATCTGCTAAACCATAGTGCTGCTATAAGGCTCCTGTTGCGTCGCACACTGCATCTGCATATCGCTGCGCAGCTAACGAACAACTGCCAGCCATCAACTATCATCTTCTATTTATCATCTGTCAACTGAGCAATCATTCATTACATTTCCTATCTTCAAACCATGACGGAGAAACCAAAGCTCAAACTGTTTGACTTTACCATGATCGTTATCAGTCTGGTAATTGGTATGGGTATTTTTCGTACGCCGGTAAATGTGGCTGCTGCTACGCCTACACCATTCGTTTTTTTTGCTGCCTGGCTGGCCGGTGGTTTAATAGCCATATGCGGGGCACTTACCTATGCAGAAATCGGATCCCGAATGCCAGTAACCGGTGGCTATTATAAAATTTTCTCCTATGCCTATCATCCATCCATTGCCTTTGGGGTAAACTGTTTAATACTGGTATCCAATGCGGCCTCGCTGGCTGGCGTAGCACTGGTGGGAGGCGAATATATTACCGGTGTTTTTGTGCCGGCTTTAAACGATCCGGCCTACTTAAATATACCGGCAAACGCAGCGCATATACAATTGGTGCAGAGCCTCATTGCGCTTGCAGCCATACTTATTTTTTATGGCGTAAACCTGCTGGGTTTAAAAATGAGTGCCCGAACGCAAAGCGTGCTGATGGTTATCAAAATCATTATGATATTGTTGTTGATCACGCCGCTTTTTTTTGCAGTTCCAACTGGTGTAGTAGTAAATCATACTGCCGCGGAAAGCCCTGCTTTTAAAGAATATATTAAAGCGTTTGGCATTGGGTTAGTGGCTGTAAGCTTTACCTATGGCGGCTATCAGCAAACAATTAATTTCGGCGGCGAAGTCAGTAATTCAAACAAGAATATCCCAAGAGGTATCTTTTTAGGTATTACCACTATTATTGTTTTATACCTCACTATCAATTATGCGTATGTAAAAGTGATAGGTTTTGAAGCATTGAAGCATAGTAAAAATATTGCGGCCATAATGGCGTCGAAAGTTTTTGGCATCAATGCAGAAAGGGTGTTGTCTGTGTTTTTATTTTTAAGTGTGCTGGCATATGTAAATGTGCTGCTTATGAGTAATCCAAGGGTGATGTATGCTATGAGCGAAGATGGAATATTGCCTGCCGGCTTTCAAAAGCGTAACGAAAAAACCGGTGCCCTCGTCACCTCATTAACGGTATTTGCCGCCTTATGTGCACTGATCGTTTTTTGGGCAAAAGAGTTTGATACTATCCTTAGCTTTTCTATTTTTTTAGATTGTTTTGGAATGATACTTTCAGCAGGCAGTATTTTTATTTTACGAAAAAGAACCGCCGGCCTGAAAGGTATCTATATCATGAAGTGGTATCCGCTGCAACCCCTGATTTTTATAGCCGCATATATGTTTGTGGCTATTAGCCTGTTAATTAACGAAACAAAAATATCGCTGGTAGGTATCGGTGTACTGGCAACATTTATTGTGCTTTACTTTGTATTGCAATCGCTGCGGCGTAATAACAAATCATCATGATGGATATTTCTTACATATTAAACGAATTAGGAGAAGACCGGGAACAGTATTTTAATGCGGTGGCGCCACCTATCATGCAAACCAGCAATTTTGCTTTTAAAAAAATAGCCGACCTGCGTCACGCCTTTGACGATGAAATGAACGGCTATTTATACAGCCGCGGCCTGAACCCTACCGTTGATATCCTGCGTAAAAAACTGGCAGCACTGGATGGTGCAGAAGATGCGCTGGTATTTAACAATGGCGCGGCCGCTATTTTTGCCGGCGTACTTACCAATATAAAAAGCGGCGATCATATCATCTCGGTTCGCAATCCATATTCATGGGCGCAAAAAATGTTTGATGTCATCCTGCCAAGGTTTGGCGTTACTACCACTTATGTAGATGGCAAAGAAGTTTCGTCTTTTGAAAAGGAGCTGCAACCGAATACTACGTTCATTTATTTAGAATCGCCCAACTCCTGGAGTTTTGAATTGCAACCCGTACAAGAAGTAGCTGCCTTGGCAAAGAAAAAAAATATTGTCACTTTAATGGATAACAGCTACTGTACACCGCTTTTTCAAAAACCTATAGAATGGGGTATTGACCTGGCAATGCAAACCGCTACCAAATACATTGGCGGACATAGCGACACCTTGGGCGGCGTACTTTCAGGCTCGCATAGTATGATCAAAAAAATATTTGATAGCGAGTACCTTAATATTGGCAGCGGCATACAACCCTTTAATGCCTGGTTATTGATACGAGGATTGCGAACGCTGCCGGCACGGCTGGAGCGGATTTCAAAATCGACGCTGCAGGTAATTGATTTTTTGAAAAACCATCCAAAAGTTGATACTATCATTTTCCCGTTTGATGAAAGTTTCCCGCAGTATGCGTTAGCTAAAAAACAAATGGTTAGTGGCGGTGGTTTATTTTCCTTTACTTTAAAGAACGGGACTATGGAAAGCATTACGCGGTTTTGCGAAAGTTTAAAGCGAATATTGATGGCGGTAAGCTGGGGCGGATATGAATCGTTACTCATTCCTAAGTGTGCCGGTATTACTGCTGAAGACTTTGACAGGAATAATATAGACCATCAATATATAAGGATGTATGTGGGTTTGGAAGAACCCGAATATTTGATAGAAGACTTAAATCAGGCGTTAAATGGTATTTGAGCTGCCCGGTTTTAGTATAATTTTACAGCCATGAAAAAGCAACCAATCTGCTGCCTGCTGTTGTTTATGGGATGGTTTGTTTCTGTTTCGGCACAGCAAAAATGGGATTTAAAGCAATGCATTGATTATGCATTAACGAACAATATTTCTGTGAAGCAGCAGGATGTACAGGCACGCCTGGCACAGTTAACTTATCATCAAAGCAAACTCGCACAACTTCCTTCTATAAGTTTTGGTCCATCCTTAGGCTTAAGCACCGGGCGGTCAATTGACAGAACCACTAACCAGTTTACCACGCAATCGGTTTTTTACAACGGGTTCAACCTACAGGCCGGGGCCGATGTCTTTAATTTTCATTCGAAACAAAATACCATTGCTGCCAACAATTTTGAGGCACAGGCATCCCAGGCATCGGTAGAAAAACTTAAGAATGATATTTCTTTAAACGTAGCCGGTGATTACTTGCAGGTTTTATTAAACCGGCAACAAATTGAAATAAGCAAAGTGCAGGTGCAGCAAACTTTGGCTCAATTAAATAATACGCGTAAGCTGGTAGAAGCGGGATCGCAACCGGAGCTGAATGTAACCCAGTTAGAATCGCAGCTGGCTACCGATAGCTCCAATTTAATTACAGCAGTTGGCAACGAAGCACAGGCGTTACTTACGCTGAAAGCTTTATTAAGCCTGGATGCCGGTACCCCGTTTGATATTAGTACGCCACCTATAGAAGCCATACCGCTGGAGCCTTTATCTGAACTACAGCCCGAAGCAGTATATAAATTAGCGGTGGTGAACCTGCCACAGCAGCGGGTGAACAGCTTAAGCCTGAAGGCTGCACAAAAAAACGCCGATGCGGTACATGGCTTTATGTATCCTTCGCTTTCTATAGGGGGTAATTTGCAAACCAATTATTCAAACGCAAAAAACCAATATGAGATTTTAGGATTTACACCCAATGGCGTTACCAAAATAGGCGTGGTAAATAGCACGGGCGATACAGTAGTAGCGCCCAACCTGGTACCTAATTATCGCTTTTATTCTTCTCCTTATGGCAGCCAGTTTGTAAATAATTTTGGTAACAGCGTAGGCATCAGTATCTCCGTACCTATATTCAATGGAGGCTCGGCACGTACGGCCTGGCAAAAATCAAAGCTTAATATTAAAACTTACGAGCTAAAACAGCAGCAGGATAATTTAAGCCTGAAGTCGGACATTTATAAAGCCTATACTGATGCTATTACATCAATACAAAAATTTAATGCGGCTTCAAAAGCAGTAATTGCTGCTCAAAAGTCTTTCGATTTTGCTACGAAGCGTTATGATATTGGATTGCTAAGCACCATTGAACTGATTACGACGCAGTCCAGTTTATTTACCGCTAAAATTCAAAAAACACTGGCGCAATATGATTATGTGTTTAAAATGAAAGTGCTGGAGTTTTACAAGGGCCATGGGATAAAGTTGTAGAAAGCCGGAGTTTCTATTTACCTGAACGGTTGTATGGATTACAGTTTTATTATTACAACCGGTTAAGCATATAGTACCACATTTTAAAACATATAGTAAGGTCTTACTTATAAAAAGTTCAAAGGCAGGCCGCAAAACATAATTTATGAACAAAACAGTTAAATGGATTTTAATTGGTTTAGGGATAGTGATTGTTGTACTGATTGCAGGCAAGCTGATAAAAGGTTCGTCTAAGGATGCAGTGAATGTAACGGCAGAGAAAGCCACCAGGCGTACCATTATAGAAACAGTAAATGCCAGCGGAAAAGTATATCCAGAAATAGAAGTAAAAGTTAGCCCCGATATCTCCGGAGAAATTACCGAGCTGGATGTGCAGGAAGGTGATAGCGTGAAAAAAGGACAGGTCTTAGCCCGCATCTATGCCGATGTATATGCGTCGCAACGCGATGAAGCAGCCGCAAGAGTAAGCCAGTCGCAGGCTACGGTAGCCAATAGCCGTGCCGCTATTGATGCATTAAAAGCACAACTGGACCAGGACAAATTGAATTACGACCGCAACAAAGGTTTGTACGAGGAGAAGGTCATATCAAAATCGGAAATGGAGCAATACGACACGAAATACCGGTCTTCGCAGGCACAATACAATGCGGCTATTGAAAACATCCGGAGCCTTGCGGCCGGCGTGCAAAGCGCTTCCACCCAATTAGGCGCTGCCAATAAAAACTTAAGCCGCGCTACCATTGTA
>JAICHT010000137.1 GCA_025924755.1 Chitinophagaceae bacterium
AAACTTTAAAAGACAAAAACCTGCAACAGGATTTGAATTCCCTGCAGGTACTTTTATATGGTTCGCTGGCAAAAACCGGGATAGGGCATGGAACAGACATCGCTGTGCAATTAGGGTTATGTGGCTATGATCCGGTAACCTTCGATGTAGCGCAAATTGCAAGTAAAATACAAGAGATCGCCACTACAAAAAAACTTCTTCTGGATGGAAAGCAACTAGTGGATTTTAATCCTGTTACTGATATTCAGTTCCTGATTACAGAAGCCTTGCCCTATCATCCGAATGCGTTGACTTTTTTAGCTTGTTTCAATAACGAGGAAGCATTGTCGGAAACCTTTTACTCTATAGGTGGGGGCTTTGTAGTAAAAGAAGGTGAAATTGCTAACTGTAACCCCGTTTCACTTCCATTTCCAATTAACACCTCAAAAGATCTGCTACACTGGTGTATGAAAACCGGGCTTACCATTCACGAAGTAGTGATGGAGAATGAAACAGCCTGGAGATCGGAAGAAGAAACTAAAAAGGGCATTTTACAGATATGGCAGGTAATGAAAGAATGTACCTATAAGGGTTGTCATACATCCGGCACTTTGCCGGGCGGGTTGTTTGTAAAAAGACGTGCCGCTGCTTTGGCAAAAAGACTTTTAAAAGGCGTTTCCTATACTTCCGGTTCAGATTGGATGGAAGCTGTACGCAATGGCGGAAATTCTTTTCAGTATATATTAGATTGGGTAAGTTGTTTTGCCCTGGCCGTTAATGAAGAAAATGCTTCTTTTGGCAGGGTTGTAACTGCTCCAACCAACGGTGCAGCAGGTGTGATCCCGGCTGTGTTGCATTACTATACCTTATTTCATGATAATGTAACAGATGAAAACATCATTAACTTTTTACTGACCGCTTCCGAAGTAGGCAGTATCTTTAAAAAAGGGGCTACCATATCGGCAGCTATGGGTGGCTGCCAGGCTGAGATTGGCGTATCTTCTTCTATGGCAGCTGCGGCTTTAACCGAAGCTTTAGGCGGCACGCAGCGGCAGGCACTGATGGCGGCAGAAATTGCAATGGAGCATCACCTGGGTATGACCTGCGACCCGGTAGGTGGGCTGGTGCAGGTGCCTTGTATTGAACGCAATACCATGGGCGCCATAAAAGCCATTACTGCATCGCAACTGGCACTTCAAAGCGCTCCGGATTTTGCAAAAGTTACGTTAGATGCTGTAGTGGAAACTATGTGGGAAACAGCGGTTGATATGAGCAGTAAATACAAGGAAACAGCGGAAGGAGGACTGGCTATAAACATTCCGCTCAATTTGACGGAATGCTAGTTTTGTTTTTGTAAAATAGTTATAAACCTATTGTTGGATAGTGCAAATAAAAGAGCCGCAGCTTAAAGTAAGTTGCGGCTCTTTTATATATTCTTACAGATATTAAAATTCAGCTAATTCCAGTTCTTTATTTACAGGTGTAGCATGCTTGGTGATATGGATCACCTTCATTTTATCCAATCCTTTAATAATTGGATAAACAGGGTCTAATTCAAACTTGCGAATGCCTCCAAAGTTACTTCTGGATGGAAACTTATGGTGGTTGTTATGGTATCCTTCACCCAGCATCAGCCAGTCAAAAGCAAAAAGGTTTTTAGAAGTATTTTCCACTTCAAAATTAGTATGGCCGTATTTGTGTGCAAACCAGTTAATAACTACGCCGTGTGCTGGTCCCATTACAAAATGAATAGGCAATAAAAGAAAAAACCAGGCAGAAGGAGCAAACAATACATATACCGAGGTGTATACGCCTACCCAAAGAATTCTTGATACCCAATGATGGCCTATTTTATCCACTAATTTCCAGTTGGGTAGGTTTTTTAAGAACTTGTCTTCGCAAGGATAAACATTATCGTAGATATCGCTATATACTTTACGGGTCCTCCACATCATACTAAACAGGTTCTTATCATAAGAGGGAGAATGCGGATCTTTATCTGTATCTGTATAGGCATGGTGCATGCGGTGCATAATGCCATAAGCTCTTGGACTTAAATAAGAAGAACCTTGTGTTATGTAAGTAACGATATAAAAAAAACGTTCCCAGCCTTTGCTCATAGTAAAAGCCCGGTGCGCAGCATAGCGATGCTGAAAAAAGGTTTGCGAAAAGAGCGACAAATACCAGTGCGCAATAAAAAACAGGATGATAATAATAGCCAAGATTGAAAAGATTAAAGATGAATAATGAACATTACTGCTTTAAAGAATTCGTAACAAAAAGTATTATGCATGTGCTACAGTAATTCATTAGTTATGAATTCTAATTAAGCCTTTTCTATTACGGAAAAGTTGTGCAAATTTAAGGGTATTCTTGCTTGAATAAAATTAACGATGGTAATGTTCGGGAAACTTTATGAAATTCAGCCTCGTTTACACGATAATGCGAAAAAACCACAAGTATTTCTACACAAAAACAACCAATTTATTGTTGGGGTTGTTGTTTATCTACATGATATTTTAATTGAATCTTAAATCAAAATCAATATCAGATGCAGTAAAAATAATTGCTTTTATGAGTAAATGAAGGATATAGTATTAAACGCAAATAGCAGCAAGCACTGCTTGTTTTATACCATCATACAAATTTAAATTTGTTTATAAAAAATATTGATGCAGTAGAAGAATAGGGCTTTATATTTTTTTGAGCTATCCTCTGTACATTTAGCGAACTTTTTAATGCAAGCACATAATATGAAGAAATTAATTGTTCTTTCATGCCTTCTATCGGCATATACCTTATCTTTTTCGCAAACGGCAAAACGTAATTTACGGCCTGGCGATATTTACAAATTGCAGTCTATTGGCAACCCTCAGACATCTCCCGATGGACAATGGATAGCTTATACGGTTAGTACTATCGATTCGGCTAAAGACAAACGCAACTCGGATATATGGATGGTAAGTTGGGATGGCAAGCAAACCATACAGCTTACCAATTCAACCGAAGGAGAAAGCGATCCGCAATGGAGTCCCGATAGCAAATATCTTTCTTTTACATCCAGCCGCCAGGGTGGCACAAATCAAATATGGCTTTTGGACAGGCGTGGGGGAGAAGCTATTAAGTTGACCAATGTAAAGGGCGGGCTGGCTGATTATAGCTGGAGCCCCGATGGTAAAAAAATAGCGCTTATTGTAATGGATGAAAAAGACACCGCTAAAAATAAGCCGCCGCAACCTTATGTTATCAATAAATTTCATTTTAAGCAGGATGTGAGCGGTTATATATACGATTCTTTGCGTACACACCTGTATCTTTTTGATGTGGCGAGCAAAAAGACAGAACCCCTTACCAGTGGAATCTATAACGAAACAGATGCGCAATGGAGCCCTGATGGATCTAAAATTGCTTTTGTAAGTAATCATACCGAAGAGCCGGACCGCAACTCCAATTCGGATATATGGATTGTGGATGCAAAAACAGGAGCTTCACCACGGCAGTTTACTACCTGGGCGGGCAGCGATAATAATCCGCAATGGAGCCCCGATGGTAAAAGCATTGCATATACCCGCTCTACCGGAAATGGTAACTTTTTGATGTATGACGAACCCATACTTTGCGTAGCCGATGTGGCCACCGGAACTCCGCAATTGCTGTCCAAAGCTTTAGATCGTCCCGTGTATAACCCTCGGTGGTCAAAAGATGGCAAAAGCGTTGCCGTATTGGTGGCTGATGACTGCCAGCGCTATATTGCTTCATATGAGGTTTCTAGTAGTCAAATGACAAAAATAGCCGGTGGCGACAGGAGTTTCTCCGATCTGGAACTGCATCCCAACGGAAGCTGGGTAGCTACTATGGCCGAACCGCAATTACCACCGGAGATATATGCCATAGAAAACAACAACACTCGCCGGCTTACTACTTTACAAAATAAGTTCACCGATTCTTTGTCTTTTGCTACGGTTGAAAAATTTACATCCAAAAGCAAAGATGGCAATATGGTTTCCGGTTTATTGTTTTTACCGCCGAATGCACCAAAGCAACATCTTCCTTTAATATTATATATACATGGTGGGCCGGTAGGACAGGATGAATTTGGTTTTGACTTATATCGCCAGATGCTTGCAGCCCGGGGCTATGCAGTAGCGGCCGTAAATTATAGGGGCAGTGCTGGCAGAGGACTGGCTTACACAAAAGCCATATATGCCGATTGGGGGCATAAGGAGGTGCTGGACATATTAGGAGCTGCTGATTATTTAGTGGCAAAAGGTATTGCAGACCCGAACCGGATGGGCATAGGAGGCTGGAGCTATGGTGGAATTTTAACCGACTATACTATTGCATCCGACACCCGGTTTAAAGCGGCCAGTAGCGGCGCAGGCAGTGCTTTGCAGTTAGCGTTGTATGGCGTGGATCAATATACTTTGCAATATGAAAACGAATTGGGACAGCCATGGAAGAACAACAATTATCAAAAATACCTGAAGCTTTCTTATCCGTTTTTACATGCCGACCGGATAAAAACGCCTACGCAATTTATGGCCGGTGAAAAAGATTTTAATGTGCCATCTATGGGCAGTGAGCAAATGTACCAGGCATTGCGTTCGCAGGGAGTTCCTACCGAGCTTTTAATATATCCTGGGCAGTTTCATGGATTTACGCAGCCCAGTTTTATAAAAGACCGTTTTGAGCGTTACTGGCAATGGTTTGATAAGTATTTGAAAAATGGAAACATGTAGTTTCTGATAGTACTTTAGAAAAAAGCCCGATTATTTCGGGCTTTTTTCTTTAGAATACGAGTTGCCGTTTAAGTGGGCTGATTTCAATTCTTCTAGCGCTTGCTGTACTTTACTCCAATCCTGAACGTTGCTTTTTGTTGCAGTGGGTGCATTAGGATTTCGGTAAAAGTTTAGAATATTTTGCTTTAAATGAATATCCAGCGAATCGAAATTTTTATCTTTTAATTTGAGTAGCCATTGGCTATAGGTATCATCCGCTAAAGGATATTCGCAGGGAGCCGTTTTTTTGCCGGTATCAAAATCCACATCCGGCAGCACTATCTTTTGGTCTCCGGCTTCTTTTACTGAAACAACGTAATGAGCCAAAGCGGTATCAAAACTTTGTATAAATAACTTTTCTCCTTCCTGTCCGGGTGCTTTAAACTTCAGCGCTTTTAAAGGACCTATCTTAGGTACAATACGCACCAATACTGATATGACCGTTGGTAAAAAACCCGGCTTTTTATATCCTTTTCCAAACTCTTTATTGTAGTTAGCTCGGCGCATTCTATACATAAATTTGTGGGCAGTGATGCCGGGATTTAACTTTCTGATATCCGATTTTTTTGTTTCCCATGCTGTTCTGGTAATAGTAGGAAAAATATTTTTCACCACCCACCTGAACGTTTCAATGGATAAGGACAAGTTGCCGAAAATGGAATTAATATCTATCCCATATGTTTTAAGAAAGGCTCTTTCTAAAACCGGCCGGGCTACTTTGAAACCTATAAAATCGTGGTAAGCCTGTGATGCATAATTGCCACGGGCGGTTTGTAACACATCAAATGCAAATTCCATTCTTATATGCGAGGTATGGTCATCAGCATAAGTGACTACATCTCCAAATTTTGCTTTTTCTGTCGGATACACCAATGGCACACAACGATTGGTACCTAAACTATGCCCGTATGTATCAGCATTATAATGACACAGGCTTCCCAAAGCAAATGCATATTCATTAACATTCTGCGCCTCAACTAATAGTGCTTCCACAAATTCGCCACTGCGTACATAATGAACCAGGTTAGTATATAATACATTGCCAAAAGGGTAATAACCCATATCTGGCGCTACCGCACCACCATATACATAAGCATGCGCTTCTTTTAATTGTCCGTCTGTAATGCCTGGGTATTTTTTCAGTAATAAGGGTTTAAGAGAATGGTCCCAGGCTGCATCTATCAATGCTTCATGCGTAAGTACCGAATAGGCTTTGCAGGTAAAAGGGCTGCTCAGAAAAAAAAGAGCAGCCACCATAATAAATTTGTAAGGCAAGATAGTTTTCATAAAGCGTAATAGCTATGCTATAATACAATTATGTATTTATAAAACAAAACGGCCTGCTTAATGAGACTTAATTACATCCGGTATTCATTCAATATTTGATATTCGTTTATGCCTATACGTTATATAAATATACTGCATTACACTAACTATTATTTTAGTGCAACTCGAAAAGAAATACTGGCTCAAGAATATTGAATGGTCCTTAGAGTGAAAGTTTAATATATAGAAGATGTTTACTGAAAAAAAACACGTACGGTTTGATAAAATAACCGGTTTTGAACCATCGAAGACATCTGGTTCATTTTTTCGTTAAATCCCTGCAATCCAAATAGCCCGGCAGCATTGCCTTTATTTATTGCCACTTCCATATAGCCGGCACTGTTAAACAAAACCAACTTTTCACCTTGCGGCACATCGGCATAAGAACCGCTGATCCGTTCTATAACCTGGTCTCTTTTAAATACAATTTTAAATCGCCTTCCCTTGCGTTGTTGCTCAAACTGCTCCTGTGTAATATTGACAATTACGTTTTCAAAGTTATCAATCAAAATAATCTGGCCTTCTATCCAATCGTCTCCCAATAATGGCCGCAACGGATTCTTTTCTAAAAAGTCGGTATCTGGTACGCCAATTTTTTGTATTGGTTCACCATTTACCAGTTGTGTAATAGCTTTAGCAATCACATCTACATGATACAACGTATTTTTTATCGCGGTTTTATCGAGCGGAATACCAATCACAATCTCCGGCTTATCTTCTAATATCATGCTTAGTAAACCATTGTCGGCACAAAGCACATATTGATCTTTGTGAAAAGCAAACAGCATTTGCTCCGGCTTCGATTCAAATAAATTGACCAATACAATATGATGGGTAAACTCCGGAAAGTTTTTAATAGCGCTCCTGCATACGTAAGCTGCCTGCGGATAGTTGAATGGAGAAAGATTGTGGGAGATATCAATAATGTCAAACTCGGGATTAATACGTAACAGCCTGCCCTTAACAGCACCCACAAGGTAATCTTGCTGGCCAATATCCGATGTAAGCGTGACTAAGGGCATTAAAGTCGTGCAAATTTATAAGATGAAAAACGGAATCTGCTTTCTTAACAATCAATAATTTTTAAACGTTACCTTTTGTCTTCATGTATCGGTTTATTTAATAAGGTTTCCGTTTTTAAAATAGAATTTTTTAACCAGTTTATCGGTAAGCGCAGGGAAAAATTTATTCATAAAAACAGCTTCTTTGCCGGTAAAAGTTAATACCAATGTGCGTTTTTTATTTTTAATTGCTTTCAAAATATGCCTGGCACATTCATCAGCACTCATTAATTTTCCTTCATCCAAAGGTGTATCTCCTTGCGGCTGCCCGGATTTGTCTAATGCTGCATTGCGAATGTTAGAAGTGGTAAAGCCAGGGCATACCCACATTACATGCACCTCATCATCCATCAATTCAGTTCGGATGGCTTCCAACCATCCCTGCAGTGCAAATTTAGAAGCAGAATAACCGCTACGGCCGGGTAGTCCGCGGTAACCAGCCGGACTAGAAACGCCTACAATAGTTCCATGCCGTTCTATAAGCGAAGGCAATGCGAACTTGGTGCAATATACCGTTCCAAAAAAATTGACATCCATTAATTTTTGCAGCACTTCTACCGATGTTTCTTTAAACAAGCCCCGCATAGAAATGCCCGCATTATTAATTAATATATCAATACCGCCATATACTTTTATAGTAGATTCTATAAAACGCCTGCAATCATTTTCGCTGCTTACATCTGCCACTATTGTAAGCAATGGTGCTGACGGATACTCGGATTGGAGCTTATACAACTTATCGTGGTTGCGGGCACAGGTTGATACTTTAGCACCGTCGGCCAAAAGCAGGTCTACAAGTGCTTTCCCAATTCCATCGGTGCCACCGGTAACGGCTACTACTTTATTTTTAAAAAAATCTGACATGATTTGTGGTTCGTAACGCAAACCTAACAGAAAATTCAGATTGTATAAAGCCTTTAACGGAATTAGCGGTTAAATAAAAAAAGCGGCCACATTTTTATGAAGGACTGAAGAAGATATAATTAAAAATAAATTACGGATTGTTGCCATATTGCTTCAGGTATTTTAGCAGGGATTGTTCTTTCATCTTTGTTTCTAAAATAATATCTATTTCCTTTCCGTAGGTTTCAATGGGTTCATGCACCCAATCCGAATGTGCTTCTTTTTTGCTGGCAGGGTCTTCATACTCCCTGCGAGAACTGGAATAATGAAAAATGGGTTTCACATCCCATGTATTAAAGGCACTATTAAAAGCTTCTGCTTCGATTTGCAACCCAGGGTGAAGCCGGTGGTGAAAATAATCGAAAACAATCGGCGTCCCAATCATTTCATATAATGGTAATAGATCCGCCACTGTATATAATCCGGGCTTATCATCATTTTCAACGGTCAACCTGCTGCGAACGGTATCCGGCAACAGTTTAAAATTTTGGGCAAAGCGCTTTATGGTTTCCACTTTATCGCCATAAGCGCCACCCACATGAATATTTATTTTGTGCCAGTGAGTGGCTGGCAATCCCATCAGATCAAATACCTCCGCATGAATCTGTAAATCCTTTATCGTATTTTGAAGCGTAGCGCCGCTGCCTGCTACTTTATTAAAAGGCCCGGGGTGGGTGCTGATACGTACAGGTTGACGGCCGGCCTCCTCAAGTACCGACCGGATTTCTGTAAAATCAGGTAAGGATTCAAGTTGATACTCCGATGCCCAAGGGAAAAGCTCAGAGGTTACACGAAATACTTTTATACCTTTCTCCACATTCCATTGCAGAATTTTTACTAAGGCATGTACATTTTGCAGCGCCAGTTGAGACGCATATTGGATGCCTTTTTCCAGAAAAGTAC
>JAICHT010000138.1 GCA_025924755.1 Chitinophagaceae bacterium
AACACATGGTGCCTTTGTATTTGGTAGTTTAGGTTTAGATTATTTTGTTACCAACCGTACTACAATTTCGTTGACCGGTATTAAAGTGCATGGAGAATTTAAGCCCAACTCCTTGGTAGATACGTATACCGATACGCTTAGTAATGGTAACACTATAGCACAGAGTTACTATCAGAGAAGCTCAAACGGCACCCGTACATTTAATGCAAATGGATTGCAGTTTGGTGTAAAGCACTTGTTTCCAAAAGAAGGTGAAGAATTATCTACCGATGGCAACTTCTTTTCCGGAAAAAATTCAGGCAACTCTTTCTATACTACAGATTATTACAATAAATCCGGAACAGTAAGCGGTACAGAACTTCAAAAAGTGTTGAACAACGGCAATAACCGGTTTTTCACCATACAAACCGATTATACCAACCCTATAACAGCTAAGACCAAGCTGGAAGCGGGCTTGCGGGCACAGATTCGTAATTTCCAGAGCGATAATGAAACGTATATACAGGACACCAATGCTACTGCATATACTAAAATTTCATCGGACGCCAGCAATTACAAAAACACCGATAATGTATATGCCGCTTATGCTACAGTAACCAGTGGTTTTAAAAACTTTGGATATAAAGTAGGGGTGCGGGCCGAAAGTTCCAACTATACCGGCGATTTATCCAATACAGGTGTCAAGTTCACACACAACTATCCTATCAGCTTGTTCCCGTCTTTATTTTTAAGTCAAAAGCTAAAAGATAAACAAGAGCTGCAATTGAGCTATACCCGCCGTATCAATCGTCCTAACTTCTTTAACCTGATACCTTATGTGATTGACCGCAGCAGCAAGCAGGTAGTGATGCGGGGCAATCCGGACCTGGTGCCTGAGTTCACCAATTCGCTGGAAGCTTCGTACAGCAAAACGCTTAAAGGCAATAATAACATACTTGCTTCTATATATTACAAGCATACCAATAACCTGATCACGCAATACCTTACCAGTGAGATAGACCCGGTAACAGGTGCTTATATTATGACGTTCGTGAATGCAAATTCCAGCTACGCCACCGGTGCAGAACTGACATCCGTAAATTACCTGAAGAAGTGGTGGGACATAACTACAAACGTAAACGTCTATAATTCGCAAATCAATACCAGCAATATTACAAATAAAACGCAGGGTGCTTTGTGGAGTTGGTTCGGTAAAATCAACAACAACTTTAAATTACCTAAAAACTTTACCATCCAGCTATCCGGCAATTACCAGTCAAAAACCAATTTGCCTGTAAACCAGAACCAGCAAAGCTTTGGCCCTCCTCAACAAGCGCAAAGTGCTTCACAGGGATATATCCGTCCTTTCTGGGCAGTTGATGCCGCCATACGTAAAAGCTTCCTGAAAAACAATGCAGCAGCCTTTACCTTAAGCTTCAGCGATATCTTCAGAACACGGATACAAAACCAACATTCTGAAAGCGACTTGTTTATACAGGATTACAGCCGATTGAACAATCCGCAAATGATTCGCCTGAACTTTACCTATCGTTTTGGAAAAATGGATATGTCGTTGTTTAAACGCAAAGTAAACGGAAACGGCATGCAGGGTGCTACCGAAGGTATGCAACAATAATTTTAAATTTATTGGTATAATATCAACAAAATGAATCGCACAACCACACTGCTTTCATCTGCAGGCATGCTTACACTGGCAACTATTGGAATTATTTCATGGAAAAATTTGCAAAAGAACCCGGTAAATGCTTTAGTAAAAAAAGAATCAAAATGCCTGGTAACCATAAACGGTTACACTTTTCGGGATTTGAATAAGAACAGCAAACTGGATGTATATGAAGACAGCCGCCAGCCTGTAGAGGCACGGGTGACAGATCTGCTAAAGCAAATGAACCTGGAAGAAAAAGCAGGTATGATGTTCATTAACGGTACGGTCATCAATGCAGATGGTACTATTGAAAAGAAACCCGGTGCTATGGGCCCGGCGGCAGCTTTGCCTTCTGCAGAAGAATTAATTACGAAGAAAAAGATGAACCATTTTAATTACTGGGCAGTGCCAAAAGTAAAAGAACTTGCTACCGGTTATAATGCCATTCAAAAAACGGCTGAGGCCACGCGGCTTGGCATTCCGGTAACCATTGCATCAGATCCGCGAAGTGCCTTTAGCAATACTATTTTCTCCATGGCGGCCAGCGAATTTTCGCTATGGTGCGAACCCCTGGGCTTTGGTGCGATTGGCGATGAAAAGCTGACAAAAGAATTTGCGGATATAGCCCGGCAGGAATATGTAGCTGTGGGCATTCGCGAAGCATTACATCCGCAGGTAGACCTGGCTACGGAGCCACGCTGGCCGCGTATTGCAGGCACGTTTGGCGAAGATGCGCAATTAACAGCACGGATGGCAAAGGCTTATATTGAAGGATTCCAAGGCATTAAGTTAGATTCCAACAGTGTGGCCTGCATGACCAAACATTTTCCGGGTGGCGGCCCGCAAAACCAGGGTCTGGATCCACACTTTCCTTTTCAAAAAGGACAGATATATCCCGGAAATAACTTTGCGTACCATTTAATACCGTTTGAAGCAGCCATAGCAGCGCATACGGCAGCCATCATGCCTTACTACGGTGTACCCATGAATCAAACGAAGGAAAACGTAGGTTTCTCTTACAACAAAGCTATCGTTACGGATTTACTGCGAAAGAAATATCACTATGATGGAGTGGTGTGTACCGATTGGGGTTTGGTAACAGATACGCATATGGGCAATGTAGTATGGCCCGCCAGAGCCTGGGGCGTAGAACATTTATCAACAGAAGAACGGGTTCAAAAATTAATTGATGCCGGTGTAGATCAGTTGGGTGGCGAAAGCATTCCGGAAGTGATAGTAAAACTGGTAAACGATAAAAAGATCACCGAGCAACGGATCAATGAATCGGTAAGAAGATTATTGCGGCAAAAGTTTGAACTGGGCCTGTTTGACAACCCGTATATTGATGTAGATAACGCAGTGCAAACAGTAGGCAAACCGGAGTTTAAAAAAGCAGGCGAAGCATCGCAGCGCCGGGCCATCACCCTATTAAAAAACAGTAACAGTAGTAATAAAAAAACATTGCCTTTAACACAAGGCACATTAAAAATTTATGTAAGAAATATCGATACAAAAGTAGCGGCTCAATACGGGCAAATCGTTGATAAGCCAGGCGAGGCGGATATTGCCATCATTCGTTTAAATACGCCCTGGTACCCGGTAGAAACCGATATACCTATGGCAAAAAGTTTTCATCATGGCGACCTGGACTTTAAAGGAGAAAAAAAGGATTCGATCCTCCAGTTGTTAAATGCCGTTCCTACTATTGTAGATATTAATTTAGACCGTCCTGCCGTGATTCCGGAGATCAGTGAAAAAGCAAAAGGATTATTGGCCGATTTTGGTGCCAGCGACGCAGCAGTATTAGATGTGATATTCGGGAAATATAAGCCCGGCGGCCATCTGCCATTCGAGCTGCCTTCTTCTATGGAAGCCGTACGGACGCAAAAAGAAGATGTGCCTTACGATTCAAAGGCTCCGTTGTACAAATTTGGATATGGATTGAGTTATTGACCTACGTTATAAAATTAAAAAGGCCTGAAGTTTCAGGCCTTTTTAATTTGTATATATCCATATTATGACTTATGAGAAATATTACTGGCGCCACTAGTTTTGATATTTCGTATCATAGCGCTTCCTTTATAATTTACACTGCTGGCACCGCTTAAAGAGGCCGACAATTCTTTATCTACCGAAATCTTTATAGTACAGGCGCCTGATGCATCTACAGTGCAAACGCTGGTAGTAAAGTCGTAAGCTTTTACATCGCTGGCACCCCTGGCATCAATAGTGGTTTCATTGGCCGATCCGCTGATATTCATGTCGGAAGCACCATTTAAGTCAGCCGCAAATTTTCCACTTATCGTCATTTTCCCTTCCAGTTTACTGGCACCGGAAAGTTGTAGTTTCAAATCAGTCAGGCTTAAACTTCCATCAATATTAACCGTGGTAGCGCCACTTACCTTTAATTCGTCTAAATTCTTTACCGATATATAAGCTTTCAGATGGTGGTTTCCCTGCCAGAACTTGTTACTTTCATCAAACCTGATCGTTAAAACACCATTGCTTACCGAGGTAGTGATTTCGGATATATATTTTTCGTCGTCAGCACTTACGGCTACTTTTTCTTCGGTGCCCTGGGAAAGCGCCACTTCAAAAGCGCTGGAAATGTGGATAGCATGGAAGCCGGATACAGAACGTACCTGCACGTTCGGATCGTTATATATTTTTTGTGCCGTTGCCATATACGTAACGGCCAAGAAACTTAAGCAGAAAGCTAGCTTATACATAATTGTGTTTTATACTAGTACGCAGGCGGTAAAAAAAGGTTACAATTTTTAAAGAATTTTATCCCGTACATTTGCGTTGCTAAATTTTTCAGCGTTTACCGGGGTGCTTTCTGCAATAGCAGCAGGGCTGAGATTACACCCGTAGAACCTGATCAGGGTAATGCCTGCGCAGGGAGGTTTTTGTTAGTTTTTAAGTTTTCAGGTTCAGAATCTCTAATATTGTATTGAACGCTGAACTTAAATCTGGAACTCATTACTAACCACTTCTCCCCTTGCATTTCCTTTTATCTTTTAAATAATTACCAATGAAAAGGATTGCATTATTGATGAGTTTATCTGTGACAACTATCACAGTTTGGTCGCAAAAAGATTCGCTTACGAAAGACACGATCGATTTATTACCCGTAGAAGTTCGCTCCTTACGGGCTGGACGGACGGCGCCGTTTACCAAAACAGACCTTACGAAAGCGGCTATTGAAAAACAAAATCTGGGGCAGGATTTACCTTTCCTGCTCAATCAAACGCCATCAGTGGTTATTAATTCCGATGCCGGAAACGGTGTGGGCTATACCGGCATTCATATTAGAGGAACCGATGCTACCCGCATAAACGTAACGCTTAACGGCATCCCTTTTAATGATGCGGAAAGCCAGGGAACTTATTTTGTAGACCTGCCCGATTTTTCTTCTTCCGTAAACAGTATCCAGATACAACGCGGCGTAGGTACGTCATCTAACGGAGCCGGAGCCTTTGGTGCTACTATTAATTTAAGCACTAATGAAGTCAATAAAAAATCATATGCTGAACTCAATAACAGTTACGGATCTTTTGATACTTGGAAGAATACCATCAAAGCCGGAAGCGGATTGATCGACGGCCATTTTACTACCGATATCCGTTTGTCCCGCATATCCAGCAGCGGTTATATTGACAGGGCTAATACGCATTTACAGTCGCTGTATTTCTCTACCGCGTATTTAAGCGATAAGAATAATATACGGTTCAATATCATTACCGGAAAGGAAAAAACCTACCAGGCTTGGTATGGGGTTTCGGAAGCAGATCTGCCCATACACCGCACTATCAATTATGCCGGTATGGAAAAGCCCGGTGATCCATACAAAAACGAAACGGACAATTATACGCAAACACATTACCAGTTATTTTACGATCATAAGTTCAACCCTAAGCTGACGTTCAATACGGCTTTATTTTTAGTAACCGGCAAAGGGTACTACGAAGAATATAAAGCAGCGCAGGCATATGCCGATTATAACTTAACACCCTTGGGTACAAATGATACGACTGACTTGGTAAGGCGCCTTTGGTTGGATAATGCCTTTTTTGGAGACATCTTTTCACTGCAATATAATTCTACCAAAACAGCTTTAACCTTTGGGGGTGCGGTGACGCGGTATAACGGAAAACATTACGGAGAGGTAATATGGGCTCAGAACGGCTTTAAAGGCAACAATCGCTACTATGACATGAATGCCTTTAAAAACGATTTTAATGTATATGGAAAATGGCAGCAAAACCTGTCGGAAGCCTGGCAATGGTTTACCGATTTACAGTTAAGAAGGGTAAGCCACCGGATAAATGGTTTTGAAGACAATCCAAGTTTAATAGTAGATAAGGCTTATACTTTTTTTAACCCTAAGGCCGGTATAAGTTATCACCATAATCATTGGCTGGCCTATGCCTCTTACAGTGTGGCCCAAAAAGAACCGAACCGCGATGACTTTGAGGCGAATCTAAATCAATTGCCAAAACCCGAAAAACTACATGATATAGAAGTAAGTGCAGAAAACAAAAATAAAAGGTATTCTTTCGGCGTTACCCTGTATTATATGAAGTATATTGACCAATTGGTATTGACCGGAAAAATCAACGATGTAGGTTCGTATACCCGCACTAATATCCCCAATAGCTATCGCTTAGGTGTAGAGTTGCAAGGTGGATGGGTTGCCAACAATTGGTTGCAGGCAAGTGCCAACCTTACACTGAGCCGCAATAAAATTTTGAACTTTACCGAGTATATTGATAACTACGATAATGGTGATCAGAAAGTAAACAATTACAAAGAAACGGATATCTCATTTTCTCCTGCTGTTATAAGTTCGGGTACTGTTACAATAACGCCGGTAAAAAATACTGTTATTGACCTCATCAGTAAATATGTAGGAAAACAATACCTGGATAATACGCAAAATGAAAATCGTAAGCTAAACAGCTTTTTCACTCAGGATGCAAGAGTTACTTATACGTTTAAAAAAGCGTGGCTGAAAAATGTAAATGTCATTGGCCAGGTGAATAACATTTTTAATAAGAAATATGAACCAAACGGATATACCTACAGCTATATTTCCAACAACGAACTGACTACAGAAAACTATTATTATCCGATGGCGGGTACCAACTGGATGCTGGGACTAAATATAAAGTTATAAAGCCCATGAAGAACCGTGTATGATAAGGGCCGGAGGTTTCCGGCTCTTATTTTTTTATGCCGTATGCATCCTGCCAGGCTAATATACCGCCTTCCAGGTTATAGGTGTCTTTAAACCCTAACTGATCCAATACCAGGCAAGCCATCATGCTGCGGCGACCGCTGCGGCAATATACAATCACTTCTTCATCTTTTAAATCTTCCAGGTCTTCTACCTGCATCGTCTGCACTTTTCCAAGGGGCACCAAACGGCCGCCAATATTGGCTTCTGCATATTCATGCGGCTCTCTTACATCTACTAAATTTACTTTTGCGCCACTATCCAATTTCTGCTTTAGTTCTTGTACTGTAATACTTTTCATATGCTTATTTGTTAGATGTCCTGTAGCAATATAACTTCTTATTTTTTAAATTTATAACGTAAAACCTCAGTAATTTTTATTGTTTTACAGCATTAGGCGGCAGCAGGTTGGTTAAGGTATCTACAACAGGCTTGTTTACACTCAGCCATAGATCTACCATTTGTCCCGAACGAATGCGGTAACGGCGCCCCTGCACATCTTTATCCTGCGGACTCTGGCGGTACACATATGAATTCGACGTGTCTTTTACCGAAGGATCCGGAACTACGGAACCTGCAATAAGGCCATTTGCTTCCAATAAAATTTTGGCTTCGTTGTAAGTTAATCCTACCAGTGTGGGAACCGCAATATTCTCGTTGCCAACGCCACTGCCTATTACAAGAGAAATGGCGCTGCCCATACGTATTTTATCACCCGGCTTTATTTCGTTTCCATTAAACATTTGCTGCAATACCGAGTTTTTGGCAAAGTCAGGCCTGTTGGTGGTATCGCCCAGGCGAAGCCCTAAATTGTGCAAAACCATTTCTGCATTTCTAAAACTATATCCCACTAAATTGGGCATATCTATATTAGGCGGCGTTACGCGGTTTACCGTTACGTAAACCGTCCGGTTTACTTTCACTACGGCGTCTGCCTCAGGAACTTGCTTGATAATAACGGAGGGTGGTAAAGAATCGTAATACACCGAATCCTGTATCACTACACTAAACCCCTGTGCTTTTAAAAAAGATTGTACACTATCCAGCTTTTTACCGGTAACGGAAGGAACTGTTTTAGCTACACCATGATGCGTAAGAACATTCAGTGATAAAATAAATACCAATGCAATTGCACCTACAAATACAAATCCGATGATAATGTTGACCCAAAGTGGCCCTCTTGTGATGTATCTAAACATGAAAGCTTAAAAAATTTTCGGTGCAATATAAGTAAAGTTAACAGCCCCGGCTGCGCATTAACAATTTAACGCTTCCTCCAGCAATTGACTATAAAAGTCTTTCAGGTTCCAACCCATTGCCTTTACCTGCTGCGGAACAATACTGGCTTCGCTTTGCCCGGGCACTGTATTAATCTCCAGCATATAAGGTTTATTCTTATCGGCGTCGTAAATAAAATCAATACGAACTATACCGTGGCAGTTAAACACCTGGTATATTTTTTTTGCAGTAGTCTCTACCTGTTCTTTCCAGCCTGGCGGCATATCGGCAGGTGTAATTTCGGATGACATGCCCTGGTATTTGGCCTCATAATCAAAAAAATCTTTTTTAGATATAACTTCAGTAATAGGTAACACGGTGATTGCTCCTTTTGATTTAAACACACCTACTGTAAACTCCCGGCCCATAATCATTTCTTCTACAAGTACCTGGTTGTCTTCTTTAAATGCTTTTTCAATAGCAGTACCAATTTCTTCTGAAGCGCTGTTTACTTTAGACATGCCAATACTGGAGCCGCCGTTGTTGGGCTTTACAAACACCGGAAACTGAAGTTGCGTTACTACTTCATCGGCATTTGTAAACTGGTTTTTAATAAGCAATACCGATTTTGCCACGGCAATACCTGCCATAGCCGCCACGGCTACCGTGTATCGTTTATTGAAGGTAAGCGCCGATGTAGCGGCGTTGCACGAGGTATAAGGAAGGCCTAGCATATCGAAGTAGCCTTGTAACTTGCCATCTTCGCCGGGAGTGCCGTGGATGCCTAT
>JAICHT010000139.1 GCA_025924755.1 Chitinophagaceae bacterium
AAGTTCTAAAAAAGATACCCCTTCTTTTGGAAGGGGTATCTATAATTTAAAAAAACAAAGCCAATCTTATGTTTAATGCCATTCTTATGATAGTTTGGTCTATGTTCAATAGAGCTGGATATGGTATTGGATTTTTAAACGGGGCCAGTGTTCAGCGCCTGGTCTCTTTATAAAAAGAAACCTTACTTCAGCTTTCAAAAGGAAAATTTAATTTACATTACTGTGTAACAGATACACAGTAATAAGATGCAAAGGTATTAGATTATAAAAGGTTTAAATGCCTGAATAAAACTTAATACTACCTAAATACGGGAAATTATTTTAATATCCGGATATTACCTTACCGTGCAAATTACCAGTTCTGTTATCCAAATAAATCGCTACTCAAATACCGGTCTCCCCTATCACACACAATAAAAACAATTAAACCGGCCGAAAGTTCTTTTGCAAGCCGTAATGCCACAACCGACGCACCACCACTACTCATTCCTGCAAAGATTCCTTCTTTTTTTGCCAGGTCTCTAGTCATAGCAGTAGCATCAGCCTGGGAAACCTCCATAATCCGGTCTACCTTTTTAGGGTCAAAGATTTTAGGCATATAATCCGGAGTCCATCTTCTGATGCCAGGAATAGAAGAGGCTTCTGTAGGCTGGCAACCTATAATTTGAACTTCAGGATTTTGTTCTTTTAAATAAATAGAATTACCCATAATAGTTCCGGTGGTGCCCATAGCACTTACAAAATGGGTGACGGCGCCACCAGAATCCCTCCATATTTCCGGCCCCGTAGTTTTGTAATGAGCCATATAGTTATCCGCATTAGCAAACTGGTTTAAAAGGAAATAGTTATCTTTCAGCGCCTTTTCATCTGCATAGTCGCGGCACTTTTCAATCGTTTCCAGCAAGGTTACTTTCGCACCAAAAGCTTCCATAATGAGTACCCGTTCCCGCGTTGAATTGGCGGGTAATGCCAACTCTATATCAATCTGAAAAAGGTTTGCAACTAAAGCCATAGCAATTCCGGTATTACCACTAGTAGCTTCTATTAACTTCGTTTGCCGGTTAATTTCGCCACGCTCCAATGCGCTTTTAATCATATTCAATGCAGGCCGGTCCTTTACACTTCCTCCCGGGTTGTTCCCTTCCAGTTTAGCAAATACTTTTACATCCGGGTTCGGATTTAAATGCTGCAATTCTACCATCGGCGTGTTGCCTACCAAATCTAATATTCCTGCCATCTTAATAATTTAAAATTTTACCCTCTACAATTGTTACTTCTGTATTATGATATACCAGCGAGCCTGCAGGCACGCTTTTGGTTAACCACACATTGCCGCCAATAATGCTGTGATGACCAATAACCGTTTCTCCACCCAGTATAGTGGCTCCCGAATAAAGCACCACATGGTCTTCTACTGTGGGATGCCGCTTGGTAAAGGCCATACTTTTATCTACGCTCAATGCACCCAAAGTTACTCCCTGGTAAAGCTTTACATGTTTGCCTATGTGAGTGGTTTCGCCAATTACAATACCAGTACCATGGTCTATAAAAAAGTATTCGTCAATTTCTGCGGCCGGGTGTATATCAATACCGGTTTTTGAATGGGCAAATTCGGTGAGTATGCGGGGTAAAAGCGGCACATTTAGATCGGACAAAGCATGAGCAATGCGATAAAAGCATAAAGCATAAAAGCCAGGGTAAGCCCTGATTACTTCAAACTCGTTTCTCGCCGCCGGATCTCCATTTAATATAGCATGAATATCCGTATTAAGGATGCGATAAAGTTCAGGAATGCCCTGAAAAAAAAGTGCTGCTATCTGCTCATTATCTTTATTATCACAGATGTCAGTGGCATTTAAAATCTTTACCAATCTTTGTTTCAATTTCTCAAACTCCTGCTCTATCTCTATTACAGAAGTGTAAAAACACTTTGAGTGCTCGGGATATAATAAACAAATAATGGTAGAGGCCCAATCAGAAATTATTTCATTGGAGGGTACTTTTTCTTTGTGTTGTTGTTTTGCAAAAATACTTTCGTATAAATCAGTGCTCATTCCAGTGTTATTTAAGCTAAAAGCAAAATTTGCTATCAATAGTAAACATAAAATTCTGATATTCTAAATTGCATATTAAAATTAAAAGCCGATCCAATTTCTCACTTAAGAAGAAGTATTTAAAATGTTTGAAATAAAAAGCTTTTAAATAATACCACAAATTTAATAGTAAACTGCGGACCTATATTGATTGATTAAAATAGTTATACTCCAATAAATTAATCTTAGCGATATTTTATAACTGCACTTTCCAACTCATCAATAGTTATAAAAAATACAAAATTTCATATTGTGTATCAAATACACAATAAAGCATTATCTTTGCATCACAAAGGTTGAATATACCAGGTGCCACAAGATGCAAAGCCTGGCCTCTTCCCCAAGCGAATTTGCTTCTTCTACGAATTGTTTGCTGCTGAATTCTACGATTGTATGCTTATTGAATATTAATTAAAGAAATAACGTCTATTCTATACCCGGCGTACAAATTTTAAACTATGAAATCAATTATTAAAACATTGTTGTTTGACAAAGAAATTATAAACAACCTGACAGAAAAGAAGGTGGCGAAAGAACACTTATACAATCAATTAACAAACGGTAAAATCACCTTGCAGGAATATCTCTTTGCCACCAGGTAGTTGGTAACTTTAATAATATGGCAATCTATTATTGTGCTTCACGGTTCAATAAAACTGCTAATATTAATAGAATAAAACCGATAAGCTTTCAGTACTTCTCTGCTGACAGACACGTTTAATATTTCTGCCGATTACTTAAATGCCAGATAGCCATTACGCTTAATGGATACTGCAACAGCGGTTGTGTGCCTATTAAGATCATTTTACATAAATAAATTTTTCATGAGAAAGTTTTTACTTTCATCAATACTCGTTGTATTGACCGCATCGTTCCAGACGCCTATAAAAGAATTAATTTGTCCTGAAAAACCAATAAGCAAAACCATCAATTTTAAAATTGCTCCGGCCGCTACTTACCAGCACAAAGCCTATGCGCATAGTTTTGCCGCGCTTCATATTACGGTTATAAAATTGAAGGGAAACAGAATTGATACTCTTATAGAAAAAGAATATCCTGATTTTAAATTAAGCAAGCTTACATCATACTCCAAAGAGTTTCACCAGATAGTTCGCATTCCAAAAGTGGTAGATAGCAAAGAGCAAATTATCTTTTTGTACAACGTTACTTACAAATCGAAAGGAAGCTCTTTAAAAGTACCCAATGCCAATTGGATCACCAGGGGCACAACGGAATCTGATATCCAAATCTCTATTTAAAGACAATCGCTATACTAGTATCTGTAGATGATAAGCGTGAATTGAAGAAGTATAAATTATGGCTTTGGCTAATCAGGTTCCCGGAAGTTTGATACCGGCTTTGATAATATTTTCTATCAGCTGCTCCTGGAATTTTAATTTCAGATCCTGGTAGCCATGGGCATGCGTCCATACATTTACCATCACCTTATATCCATCTGCCTCCACTGTAGATACACCTGTCCGTGGCTGCGGATCCTGCAAAATATTGGGTTCTGATTTTATAGCAGTTGAAATAACACTATTCACCTGCTCAAAAGGAATTCCGAACCCAAATTTTAATTCTATATCCAGCCGCCTGATCCCCTCCCGGCTTAGATTTATGATAACTTCATTAGAAAGTTTGCTATTAGGAATAATAACGGTAGTGTTGTTATATGCTTTAACTATAGTATAAAATATTTCGATAGTCATTACAGTGCCTTCTGTCCCCTGTGCTATAATATTATCACCAACCCGGAAAGGCTTCAATAAAAGTATTAAAATACCGCTGGTAAAATTTTGCAAGGTGCCAGATAATGCCAGGCCTGCAGCTACACCCACTGCACCTATCAACGCGGTGAATATGGTTAATTGCAAACCTATAATCTGCATCAATACTATTATCAGCAATATCTGTAGCGCAGTTATAAATAAACTGGCTAAAAAAGGCTGTATCGACGGATCAAACTCCTTACGATGCATATGGTGATGCAGCCATTTTTTAAAAAGACGAATGAACCACATGCCAATAAAAAATATAACAAGTGCAACGAGGATCCGCGGACCAATAGTTAAAAGCCACGAATAGGCTTTGTTATAAAATTGCTGCCAATTAAATGTTTGAAGCTTTTGAAGTAAAAACATGTTCAAAGTAACAATCATTGTTTCGTTTTATAAAAATGCCGGCGCAAGAGTAACAAAATTTTTAATGAAGGAAGTATGAATTAACTTAGGCTTTTACCAGCACTTGTATGTTAACTCGAAAAAGTTTTTTTAATAGGGAATTGATATTGCTTATAGCTTTTATTGTTTTAAAATTCGTGCTTCAATATGTTCTAATAAATCCGTCTTACGATCTGCACCGCGATGAATACCTGCATTTAGACCAGGGCAACCATTTAGCAGCTGGTTATGTTTCGGTTCCGCCTGCTACTGCTTTTATTGCATTTTTAATAAAGGGCCTGGGAAATTCTTTTTTCTGGATAAAGTTTTTCCCGGCCTTGTTTGGTGGGTTGACACTCGTAGTAGTTTGGTTGATAATAAAAGAATTGAATGGTGGTTTTTATGCGCAATTGCTGGCGGCAACAGCGTTAACTTTCTCTATCATCCTCCGTATTAATATTTTATTTCAACCCAATTCGCTTGATATTTTGTGCTGGACGTTAGTGTATTATGTATTGATTAAGTTTATACATACCCGTCAAAATAAATGGTTGATATGGGGAGGTGTTTATTTCGCTATTGGTTTTTTAAACAAATACAACATTCTTTTTTTAACAGCCGGTATAGTACCCGCTTTATTACTAACAGACCAGAGAACTGTTTTTAAGAATAAGTATTTATACATTGCGGCGGCTATTTCCCTGATATTGATTACTCCAAATTTAATATGGCAATATCGCCAGGGCTTTCCTGTAGTGCATCATATGAAAGAACTAACCGATACACAGTTGGTGAACTCCAGCCGGTCTGATTTTATCCTTCACCAGTTTTTATTTTTTATTGGTGGAATATTTATTCTCATTACCGCTTTTATTAGTTTTTTTATCTACCCTCCTTTCAGGCCTTATAAATTTATATTCTGGAGTTATGTATTTACCCTTTTGATCTTTATATATTTAAGGGCAAAAGATTATTATTCTATTGGCCTCTACCCTGTTTTAATAGCGTTTGGCAGTGTATATACTGGTAACATTTTACAATATGGAAAAAGGTATTTTCTGAAGTCTATACTCATAGTATTAATCATAGTAATGATGATTCCGCCGCTGTATGCTATTTTCCCAATACTTAACCCAGGAGCGCTACAGAAAAAAGCTAAAAACCTAGAAGCGTTAGGAGTATTAAAATGGGAAGATGGCAAAAATCATTCACTGCCACAGGACTTTTCTGATATGCTTGGCTGGAAAGAACTGGCTGCTAAAGTAACTGCCATATACGACAGTGTTCCGCATAAAGAAAATACACTAGTGATATGCGATAATTATGGACAAGCTGGCGCCATAAATTATTACACGACCGATAAAAGTTTACAAGCGCTTTCTTTCAATGCTGACTATGTATATTGGTTTCCTGAAAACAAAAACATCCATACTATTATATTGGTAAAAACTCTAGGTAACGAACCTTTAAGACCTGAAGAAAAACCATTTTTTGATTCTGTTCAGCAACTGGCTTCGATACAAGACCGTTTTGCCAGAGAGTATGGCACACGTGTATTTTTATTGTCTGGTGCTAAACCGATCGTAAAACCGTATTTGCTTCAAAAAGCAGAAAAGGAAAGGAAAAGCTATCAGCAGTAATTGCCAATAGCCTTATTGTTGAATAGTATATTAAAAAGCTTCATCAGCCGAAGGCCCGTAAATAGAAGGCAACGGTACATTCAGTAACCGCAAATACACTGATAGTTGTCCGCGGTGATGCACGATATGCTTGATACTTAAATTGGTAATCACAACGCCTGCGGGCTGGTCCACTAAAATACGGTCGCCGTTGCGCAGCACCCATTTTTTTAGAAGCGCAGCATCAGTAGCTTCTTCTAAATGTTGCAAAGCCGAATCGTAATTCTTATTAAATAGATCCATTAACTGCTGATGGTTTTCCGCAGTAGCCGGCTTGTAATTTCTTGTTGCAAAATCCAATTCATCAGTTGTGAGAGCTAATGTAACAAAACTCAGAAGTTCGGATATGTGTGTAGCCAATCGGCCCAGCGTCATGGACTTTTCATGTGGCTTCCATCCAAAGCTTTGCTCCGGCACCCTTTCTATTATTTTTTTTGTAAGAGCAGATTCGTTTTTAAATTCTGCAATAAGAGATTGTTTCAGCATATTATTTATTAATTGTTTTAGGTTGATTATTTTTTTCTAAAAGGCGTTTCTCAAGTCCGTGTGTAACTTCTTCCGGATGATCCAGTTGATGAAATGCATCCTTTTTTCCAAACATTTTATATAACTGTATTAGTGCGGTAACCGCAAAGATGCCGCCGATGATCCACTGCAATAAATGCTCATTGGCATTTAACTTCCGCACAATAAAATGTCCACCAAATATAAAAACACAACTGCCCATAAACGTACCAATGCCAATACCAAGCGTATATAAATTATAATGAGATTGTTTGGGCAGTAACACCTTTTTAGTAAGCAGAACCGTACTCCATCCAAACCAAAATGGAATCTGCAAAGGGTTCAGCGCACTCATTATTAAGCCCAGCCAATACCGGTTTAAATTACTGCTTAATATAAAATTTTTATGCACTTTGGGATGTGCCGCGGCATAAAAACTGGCTATTGCTAATGCTATAACAATGATAAGCGTAACCCACTCCAGGGCAAGGAATATTTTTTGTTGCTTGCGCACCCAGTCAATGGCAATTAAAGAAAGCCGCACATATACCATTTCGGCAGATAATGCTCCTAACGCAAATAAAACAGCCGGATGTATACCATCGCTTACAGCAATCTGCATGGCAGCAATATTTAATGTGCCCAATGGCAGTGAGCCTAGAAAGCTTACCAGAAGACCAGTTAAAAAAATGCGAACCAGTTTCGGCATATAAAAAATGCTATAAGCGAAGCTAAAGTTTTGATATCAAATATCAAGAAGGCGTTTGAATATCTATTTTCCGGAGCGTAGCAAAATGTGTTCTGGAAGCTTTTAAAAATTGCCAGCCTTTCCGAAACGGCCAATATGGAATGCCCAGTTTGTGATTGTAGCGGGATATTTCATAAAGAGCTTTCCAGTGTTTTAATATTTCTTTATGTGCTTGCCGCAATGTGAAACCCGAATGATAAATATGATTGGGCTCTGCACCGCTGCCATTGAATTCCAATATGGAAAAGTTTTTTCCGTTTTTTAAATCGGCCACACTATTGGCTTTTAAATCGTACCGGCCATAAAAAAAGTTTTTTGAATATAGATTGAGGGTGTCAAATAACTCCAACAGTTGGCTATCAATTTCATGAGGCAAACTTTCAAAAGAAGCACCGCGGTTTAAATTAGCGGCATAAGATAAAAAATACTGTTCGCCAGTTCCTACTATTGTATTCAAAAAGTTACTATGGCGCAGTTGCATCTCTTTAAGCCGGTACCGGGCTTTTGGGTGCTGTATTATTAATTGAATTAGAGTGCTCTTTCCATCTCCCACTACTTCCATTGGCGTCTTTTTTAAAAAACCGGTAATAGTGCCTTTCGTATTAGCCGGATGCCGGTAATAAAATATGCTGTACTCTCCCGGGTACGTTACCAACTCCTGAACAAGGTACTCGGCCGGCATATTGGAATGATATTGCTGCAGTTGTTGTTCCGAACGGATGATTTTAAAAAGAATGCCTTCCATACCCACATCTGGCTTTACTATGAAAGGAAAGGTAAAACCTGCTTCTTTTATTTGTTGCAGCACCTTTTCAAAAGCAATACCGGGTTGTATAAAAATGGTACAAGGGTAAGATCCGGGAGGAAGTTGTTCATACATTTCTTTTTTCCCTTCCCCTTCAAAACCTCCAAAAGTAAGCGTAGGGTTAGATGCGGTAAAAAACCATAAAGATCGCGAACGCATACAATACCACAACCAAACCGGGATTATAGGCAAATAACGAAAACCAAAAGGCCACAATTCCCAATTCGTTATTTTTTCCCTAAGTTGTTTTAAGCCCATATGAAGTTGGCAAAAATAGAAGAATGAAAGTTAATTTCTATATGGATAAAAATAGCATCTCTATCAATCCTTAAAAACTTTTATTATTTTGAGCGCAAACTAACCTGCATGAAATTACTTTTACCAGTGATACTGCTTATTGTCTGCTTTACGTTTTCTGCAGTACCAGTAGCAGCGGCCTCTAGTCCTTCTCAAGGTGCCCACTTTCCCAAAGTAATAAACAATCCGGCCAGCCCGTTTATACATCCTCCATATTCTACTGCCCGCCATTTATCTTTTATCCAAAAATTAAAATTGAAAGTAGCAAGTTATGCACTTATTCATAGTAAGAACGCAAGGAATACTCCGTTACCAGCAAAGCAGGCCAGGCAGGCTAAATGGTCGCTGATATTAGGCATAGGCAGTTTTGTGTTGCTGCTAATTCCATTTATAGGCCTTTTGTCCTTACCTGCAGCCATTGCAGGATTGGTATTAGGTATTAAATCGTTAAAAGGAAACTCCAACACAAAAGGATTGATTGGCGTTATTACCAGTGCGGTTGTCTTACTTTTGCTCAT
>JAICHT010000140.1 GCA_025924755.1 Chitinophagaceae bacterium
AAATTTGTGCGGCTGGCCCGTCTTTTCTTTTGCGTACTTTTTGCCTGGGCTTGTTGGGTGAACTGGCGAACCGCATTATACACCCCGCAGGATTATTTGGGTTATGCAGACCTCGCCTTCTTTAGTATTTATAAACAGTTTATCCTCGGTTGGTTTAGCCGGCATATAGTAGTAATGGTAGGCTTTATTGCAACCTGCCAGGGACTTATAGCTATTTCCTTATTATTAAAAGGGTGGATTTACAAAGCTGGAATTACAGGGGCTATGGTATTTCTGCTTGCTATTTCACCCTTTGGGGTTGGCTCAGGATTTCCGTGCACACTTATCATGGCTTATGCGCTGTACCTTTTATTGAAAGAAAAGCCAAACTACATATGGCATCAGCCTAATAAAAGGAAAGTAATGACACTGTCTTAAGCCAACTCATCCTTTTCCCTATATAAAATTTTATATACAGATGAAAGATTAGGTAGAATAAAAAAGTGCTGTACACAATAGTGCCGGGTTTATTTTTCAGCTTGTTTATAGCCGGTATCTTACACAGCGTAGCGAAATATCATGGTGAGTTTTACTAATAGTACAGATTATAGCAGGGCTTTTGTCATAAAGAAACTGCACTTCTCATTGTTTAATGATCCTTCCATCTTCCATTTCAATAATACGCTGTGTGCCCTCTGCAAAGCTGGGATCGTGCGTAACAATAAACAGCGTTTGATTAAATTCTTCGGACAGCTTTTTGAAGATATCAAAAACCAGCTGGCCATTCTTTTTATCGAGGTTACCCGTGGGCTCATCGCCCATAATGATTTGCGGATCATTGATTAGTGCCCTGGCTATAGCCACCCGTTGCTTTTCGCCGCCGGAAATCTGGTTGGCTTTTTTATTAGCCAGTAGTTCGATATCCAGCATCTTTAATCGTTCAAAGGCACGTTGCTCCACTTCTTTTTCCGAGAATTTGTTCAGCTTCAGGCCGGGCAGCATTACATTCTTTAAAACCGTAAACTCATTCAGCAAGTAATGAAACTGAAAAACAAAGCCTATTTTTTCATTACGGATGCGAGCCAGCTTTACCGCCTTTTGATTGGTAACTACTTCACCATCAATCAGCAGCTCGCCTTCATAATCCGTATCCATTGTAGAAAGTATATACAACAGGGTGGATTTACCGCAGCCTGACTTGCCCACTACGGAAACAAATTCCCCTTTCGCCACAGCAAAACTAATATCCTTCAGTACCGGCACCGTTATAGGGTCGTGAAACCTTTTGTTGATATGCTTTGCTTCCAGGATGATGGCATTCATGCTATTTTCCTCTTATAATGATAACAGGATCTACCTTGCTGGCCTTTCTTGCCGGAAAGAAGCCAGCGAAATAAGTAGTGATCAGTGAAAAGGAGGAGCCGATAAAATAAAATACCGGGTTGTAATTAACAGGATAAGTTTTGACGGTGGGGAGCGCTGTGGTATTGAAAGGTATATGATCAATAATGGAAGATAAAATAAAACCGAAAAACAACCCTGTCATACCTCCCACAAAACCGATACTTAAAGCAATCATCAAAAATATCCGGTTGACATCACTGCCCGAAAATCCCGTTGCTTTTAAAATGGCAATGGAATCCATCTTTTCATAGATCATCATGTTCAGAATATTATAAATACCAAAGCCGGCTACTATTAATAATACAATGCCTACGGCATACGATATTAAGTTACGTATAAAAGTGCCGGTTTCAAATTGCGAATTAGCTGTTTGAATATCTTCGGCTTCTACGCCAAACAGCTGGCTGTATTCTTTAGCTACACTTGGAGCTATAGCTATATCTTTTAGTTTTACCTGTATATCAGTAATATAAGTACCTGGCTGCCCCTCCAGCTTCTGCGCCGTAGCTATAGAAGCATAACTCTGCGTTTTGTCAAAATCCCGAATACCTGATTGAAAGTAGCCTACTACTTTCAGCGAAAAACGTTCGCCTTTGGCAGTGGTTACCTGTACCACATCACCTATATTGACCAGTAGTTTTTCGGCCAGAGATTTACCTAATATAATACTGCTGGCTACATTTTTTAGATCGGTTGCATTTCCTGCAACAATGTACTCATTAAAATGAAACAATGCGGCCTCCGCCTGCACATCAATACCGGTTATCATGCCTGTTACATCAATAGTGCCTTCATTAAAGAATACCTGTGCATTCAGGCGTGGCGCAAATCCCAGTACCCGGTCATCTTGCTGTATAGTATGAAGTATAGCTGCGCTGTTATAAATTTCCTGGCGGCTGTTGTCTGCTTTAATGGAGCTTATAAAATTATAATAGTTTTTATAGGCTGCTGAAGCATTAACTGGCTGATTTTTGTTAGGCTTGGCTTCGTTATATAATCGCACATGCGGGGTGCGGTTTAAAATCAATCCATCGAGCAATTTATTAAGCCCCGTCATAAAGCTGAGTAACGTAATGAACATGGTGATGCTGAAAGTTACGCCAATAGCTGCCACTAAGGTTTGCTTCCACCTGGCTAACAGCAACGATTTTGCTATGTCAATGATTAATTTATAATTCATTGCGATGGTTTAAGAATAACATCATTTTTAGTCAATCCGTTTAGTATCTCTACCCGCTGGTAATCCTTTAATCCGGTGGTTACTTTTTTCTTTTCCTTCTTTTCTGTAAGAACAAACGATTCATCTACCAGGTAACTGCGGGGAATGGTGATAGCATTTTGTTTTGTTTGAATAATGATATTGGCCTCCACGGTTAAATTGGGGTACAGGGCAGGTGGCTGCACACAAAAAGTGGCATCTACTGTAAACGATCGGGAACGTTCGTTCATGATTGGATTGATCTTAGTGATCTTTCCTTCAAACACCTGCCCTTTGTAACTGTCCATACTAATCAGCACCTTTTGCCCCAATCTTATTTTAGCAATATCATATTCATCTACCTGCAGCTCCATCAAAAATTTATTTGCATCGCCAATTACAGCCACCGGGCTTTGCGGATTTACTATTTCGCCTTCTTCCTTTAGTATACTGTACACCTTTCCGTCTGTCTCACTTTTAATAGTGTAATCACCGGATAAGGTAGTACTGATCTGTAGATTCTTCCTGGCTTGCCTGGCCGTAAAGTTCAATTGCTTTTGCAGATCGTTATGGCGCAGTATAGCAGCATTATACGCAGTTACAGAATTTTTATATGCCAGCTCTCTCTGGTCTAATTCATTGCGGGTGCCAATTTGTTGCATCCAAAGATTACGCTGCCGTTCCAGCAATGTAGAATCCGTTTGCATTTTTGCTTTTGCCAGGTCTATATTCATTCGTAGCTCATTCAGTTTATCCCTGTTGGCATTTACATCGGCGTAGGCTGCCGCCAGTTGTGCATTTTCTGCATTTAATTTAGAAGTTTCGTTGACCATTATTATTATGGGCTGGCCTTTTTTCACCCTGTCACCTTCTGTTACCAGCACTTGTTGTATCAAACCCGTCACAGTTGCAAAAACCTGGTACTGGTTCTGGCTTTTTACAATACCCGAAGCATAAACCGATTCGGTGATGTTTTGTATTACAGGCTGTACTTTTTCCTGCTTGCTTTTACACGAAATGAGGAAAAGAAAAATTCCTGCGAAAAGATAAAGCTTATAGATCAAACTGGTGCTGGCTACTGGCATTTGACTATTTACAAGTGGTAAATGATATTGCTAAAAGTAAAATAAAAATAAAGGTAGCAGGGCATCTTATATATGATGCTTATCAGAATAAGCGGTGATATTGATTTCCTGCAAACCAGCCAACAGGTTGTATCAGGTAGCTAACAGCAACACCGTATCCTGCAATGTTCTATAGTCTTTCTCTTGAATATATGACCAATATCAGCCTTTCGTGTTTCGTAAATCATAGTTATCCGTTTTAACCGGAAGTAGATTGCATCGGTTCTGAATTATTATTATAAAAATTCACTGAAATGAAAAAGATACTTCTTGCTTTTGATGCCACCAATTTTTCCGAAGGCGCTTTTGAGTTTGCCCGCAGGTTAAATGAGTTGCAGCCAGTGTTATTAACAGGTGTATTTCTGCCATTGTATGATTATGCCAGTCTATGGAGCTATGCGGATGGACTAACCGGGCAGAATTTTATCCCTATGCTGGAAGAGGATAATGCAGAAGCCGTACACGAAAATATTAAACGGTTTGAAACCTTATGCCAGGAAAATGGTATTGCTTACCGGGTACATAAAGACTTTTATGATTTTGCCTTGCCGGAATTGAAAAAAGAAACCCGTTTTGCCGATTTGTTAATCATCAGTAGTGAAAAGTTTTATACTAATTTAATTAATGATGATCCTAACCCTTACCTGCAGGATGCATTAAAGGAGACAGAATGCCCGGTTATTGTCGTACCCGAAAAGTTTCTATTTCCAGAAAGAAACGTATTGGCATATGATGGTTCCGAATCTTCTATTTATGCGATAAAGCAATATGCTTACCTGTTTCCGGAGTTGAGTAATAACGAAACACTGTTGGTATATTCCAATGTTAAAATTGAGGAGCCCATTCCGGATAAAGAGTATATAGAAGAACTGGCAACGCAACATTTTAAAAAACTGACACTTTTTAAACTGGACGTGAACCCTAAAAAATATTTTGGACTATGGGCCAATGAAGAAACAGGCGCCATTGTAGTTTGTGGATCTTACGGACGTTCTTTTATGTCGCAATTGCTTAAAAAAAGCTTTGTTGCAAATGTAATTGCAGAACATAAGCTACCCGTATTTATAGCCCACCCTTAACCAGGCATCTTATTAATAAGATTATATGACGCAAAAAATTCTTTTATGAAAAAAATAATATTGGTTCTTAATAGTCAGCAAATTGGTACGGGTTCCGTGGAATTTGCCTGTTATATAGCAAATTTAACGCACTCCGGCCTTACAGGGCTTTTTATAGAAGAGCCGGAATTTCATCAGCCATCATCTTTGCGATTAAACAAAAATTCCAATATAGAAGCGAATGCTGCTAACGGTGTGGAAGGAGTTGTGGCAGAAAAAACAGCTACAAAAACCAATGTTCAGCTTTTTAAAGAAGCCTGCTCCAACAGAGGCGTGAATGTAACAGTATACCCCGTTTTAAAAGATGTAGTAGAAAAAGTAAGACAGGAAAGTCGTTTTGCCGACGTGTTAATAGTAGATCCCGCAACTTCTTTCAACGGCACTGGCGAAGGCATTCCTTCACATTTTGTAAAACAGGTTTTATCGAATAGTGAATGCCCGGTTATTATTGCGCCTGATGTGGTTAACGGCATTCGTGAAATTGTTTTCTGCTACGACGGAAGTGCTTCGGCTGTGTTTGCAATGAAACAGTTTACTTATCTCTTCCCAGAGTATAGTGACCACAACGTAGTCATACTGCATATTGCCACACCCGATGAAGGAACACTGGAAGCGGTAAATAAGAAAATATTCGACTGGTTAAAACCGCATTATGCCAGTGTCAACTTTCATATACTGGAAGGCAGTGTAGATAACGAGCTATTCCCGTATTTTTTAAGAAAGGAAAAACAGTTTGTAGTAATGGGAGCTTATGGAAGAGGATTGCTGTCGAACTTTTTTAAAAAAAGCAGTGCCGACCTTATTATGCGGGTCATTGATTTACCACTTTTTATTACACACCATTAACTGATGTAATATGAAAAAGATCATAGTGGCTTTTGACGGTTTAAAATTTTCGGAGAGTACAAAGGACTATGCTATTTATTTGGCGAAGCGTATTAATGCTCATTTGGTAGGGGTGTTTTTAGATGACTTTACCTATCACAGTTACAGCTTTCCAGATGTAGTTGGTTTCGGTAATAAGTGGGAGGAAAAGATCGATGATATAAATGCAGAAGATGAAGAAAGACGGAAACGTTCTGTATACTTATTTGAAGATGCCTGCCAGGCGGCCGGCTTACATTATTCGGTTCACCGCGATAAAAACATTGCATACCAGGAACTGATCCATGAATCCATTTATAGCGATTTGCTGATCATTCACAGCCATGAAACGTTTACTCATTTTACAGAACCGGCACCCACCCGTTTTTTACGTGATGTGCTATCCGATGTACAATGCCCGGTAATAGTAGTGCCTTACGTTTATAAACCGATAAGCAAAGTTATATTGTTGTATGATGGCGATCCATCTTCTGTACATGCAGTAAAAATGCTCAGTTATATATTCCCAAACCTGAAACATCTTGATACGGAAGTACTTTCTGTTAAAAATGAAAAGCAATCCATGCACTTGCCGGATAACAGGTTAATGAAAGAGTTTATGAAAAGGCATTTTCCGGATGCTAAATACCAGGTGGAAAAAGGTGACCCCGAAGAACAGATCACTATCTATTTAGAAACACAGGGAGAAGAGGTGCTGGTAGTGCTGGGGGCATATGACAGAAGCCGTGTATCCCGGTGGTTTAAAAAAAGCATGGCGGATCATTTATTAGCCAATGTAAACGTTCCACTTTTTATTGCTCATAATAAATAATTAATCATCCTTTTAAAATGGATATATGATTCTTGCCATTAATGATAATACACGGCTTGCTGACCTTCAGGATAAGTTTAGCGAATGCTTCCCCCACTTAAAAATAGAATTTTATTCCTATCCACACCATTGGAAGGCACAATCTTCACCCAGGGAGCAGATTGATCCGATAATGAAGGTAGGAGAAGTAAGTACCAAACATGAACATGGTGTTCTGGAAATAAAATCAGCATATCAAACCGGCAGGGTAGAGCAAGACTTTCACAACAAGTTTGGCCTTAATGTTCAGATTTTTCGCTATGTGGACGGCAATTGGGTTCAGTCAACTGGGAGTGACAACCTCACACTTAAAGAGCAGCAGGGAAAGGCACACGATGTGGTTACACTTCAGGAGGTGGATACCGATCCATCAGATGAACTGGACATATAGCAGGAATTTCCATCAATCATGCAATTTCTCTAATAACCATTACTCAGAGGCATATTGAAAATGGAGCGACAATTTATCAAATTCTTCTATTTAATAAAAAACAAAAAATAAAATCAGTTGATATGGAGCAAGATTTAGCAGGTAAAGTAGCTATTATAACCGGTGGTGCCTCAGGTATTGGTAAAGCCACTGCCTTATTGTTTGCTGCTCATGGAGCTAAAGTGGTGGTATCAGACATTCATGAACAGGCAGGAGACGAGGTAATACAACAAATAAAACAAACAGGAGGTGAAGCTGTTTTTATAAAAGCTGATGTAAGCAAGGCAGAAGACTGTGAACAACTAGTAAGCAAAGCCATAGAAACATTTGGCAGGGTAGATATTGCTTTTAACAATGCCGGTATTGGAGGAGAAGCCAATCCTATTGCAGATATGAGCATAGAAGGGTGGAATAAGATTATAGCCGTTAACTTAAGCAGTGTGTTTTATTGCATGAAATATCAGCTACAGCAGATGGTAAAACAAGGCAGCGGCGCCATTGTAAATAATTCTTCCATATTAGGCAGTGTAGGCTTTGCCAATTCAGCAGGATATGTTGCTGCTAAGCACGGGTTGCTGGGGCTGACAAAAAATGCAGCTATTGAATATTCAGCCAAAGGCATTCGGGTAAATGTAATAGGTCCGGCTTTTATCAATACGCCACTTTTAACAGAAGCTGGTATAGATGATACGGTAAAAAAGGCTTTGGTGCAGTTACATCCTATTGGAAGATTAGGGGAATCAAAGGAAGTGGCTGAACTGGTACTATGGCTAAGCTCGGATAAAGCATCCTTTGTCACCGGCAGTTACTATGCTGTTGATGGTGGCTATTTGGCACAGTAGCGTACCACTAAACTACTCCGCAAAATTATTAAATGATGAAAACGCTTTCTACCTGGAAATGGCTCGTTTTTGTGGGTACAGCATTAATTATTGGTGGCATCTTCTGCTTGCTTAATCCTTTTTACAGTTATATGAAACTTGTAGGATATTCCGGGATCCTGTTTTTGATAAATGGTATTTTTCTACTTTTTGTTTCAGCTACCGCTTATATAAGCAACATTGAAAGAAATTGGATGTGGACAGAAAGCGTGCTGCATTTCGTCTTTGGCTGCTTTTTACTTTTGAATCCTTTATTTACTTTTTTTATTTACTCTTACGTTATTGCCATATGGGTAATTCTACTGGGCAGCATTAAAATAATAGCAGCACTCAGTCTTAGGAGTAAATTGACAGGATGGCAAAGTGTTTTGCTTATAGGTGCAGGTTTGATGGTTTTTGGGTTAATCATACTCTTTCATAAGCTGGAGAAAGCTCAGAACCTAACAGATCTTATTGGACTATTTGGATTGATGATGGGAGTGCTTTATTTGATAGATGCCATTCGATATAGAAAATGGAAAGAAACACTGGATATGATGTTATAGAATATAAGAGCCAGGTGGCTGATGATGCGCTAAATGGCTCTTTTAGTAGCATTATATAAACCCCTTATATCAATTGACACGAATCAACAGCGCTGGTGATGAATGTCATATAATTCCTTTGATAAGGCCAGTAGTTTTGTATAAAATTTTTCTATGATACCTAACCTCTATACTAAAAATAAAATTGCAGACAGTCCGCTCAGGATGCTCCCAAATGTATTTATTACAATGCCATTTGAGCCATTGATAACGCCTAAATCTTCACTGGAGACAAAGTTAAAAAAGGTTCTGTATAATGTTGAAAGGGAACTTTATACTTCTTTTCCTGAAACGATTGCGGAT
>JAICHT010000141.1 GCA_025924755.1 Chitinophagaceae bacterium
CCAGCTTAGGAAAAGTGATAGGCAGGGATACCACTGCTTATGTAGAGCTGCGGCCTAACTTAAACGTGTTTCAGCAGGGAAAGTTTACCAATACTTTTACTGCCGGTATCGGCTATATCTTTCATTGTAAAGAAGACCTGATGACGGAGCTTACCTCCGGCATTGAATATGCGTACAGCGCTGTTTTTCACTTTAATGTTTATTTTGGACAATACTATTATAGTGGCAGAGTGGATGCCAGTACGGTTACCTTCTTTGGCATATCCGCCATGATGTATTTGCACCCTTCCCATGCGCAATCCCTTTTTAAGCAACCCGCAAAATAATCAATTGCGTTATTGGTCTATTTACCTACTTTCTCATTTTATTGTCTATAGCTTTATTTAATATAAGTGGCCCCGAGCCTTTGCTCTTAAGGTAAGGCCTGCTGTCTCTACAGGGGTCTTGATATACGGTGTTGGGCTGTACGCCTGATGACAACACCTTCACATCCAGTATCCGCACTACAAAAGGTGTACAGGAAGAAGAGTAGTGGAAGGCTTCAATTGCAGCAACCTCGCCAAGATTTGGAACACTGCCAATGGCATAAACACGACTGGAGTCAATCAGCACACTACGTATGTCAAAAGAAGCTTTGATTGTTCCAGCACTGCCAAAGGAGGAATCCATCAAAGCAGTAACGAATCAAAAAGGTCACGCAGTGTGAGACGGATTAGAAAGTCTTCTGCCGCACCGAAGAGCTAAAAAAGATGTTTAGGTTTTATGGGTAGAAGTTGCTTTAAAAGTAATTCTTTACGGCTTCGCGAAACATCAATGGTTGAACCGTCACTCATAACTAAATAACCCCCTTCTCCTTTAATGTATTTCTCTACTTCGTTTATGTTTACAAGATGTGAATGGTGTACCCTGATAAATGGATAATCTTCCAGTATTTCCTCAACTTCCTTTAAATTGCGGGAGGCGATTATCTTCCTCTTATCTTTTAGAAAGAGGAAGGTATAATTGCTTTGAGACTCACAACTTATAATAGACTCCGCAAGTAATAATTGAAATCCTTCCATGGTAGGTATGGCTATCCTGGTAACAGGTATACCCGGGTGCTTCAATTTTTGCAAAAGAATTTCTAATTGCTGGGGGAGTGGAAATTTATTGCGTTGTACAGCTTTTTGTACACTCTTCTGCAGTTCTTCCCGTTCAATCGGTTTCAGCAAATAATCCAATGCACTGAAGCGTATAGCCTTAATAGCATATTGGTCATAGCTGGTGGTAAATATTACTTCAAAGTCTATTTCACCCACTTTTTGCAACAATTCAAACCCATTCATAAAAGGCATTTCAATATCTAAAAAAAGTATTTGTGGCTTATGCTCTTGAATGGATTGTATAGCCGTTTCAGCAGAATAACAAATGTCTAAAACTTTTACTTCCGGGCAGTATCGCTCTAATAACGTAGCCAAAGATTCACAACAATCAGGTTCATCGTCAACAATAGTGGCAGTAATCATGTTATTATTTTTAATATTTCTTACTCAAAGACTTCTGTCAAATCATTGTATGGCATTTTAAGCACTACCCTGGTACCACAACCATTGCCCTCATTGTCTATAAGGTCTTCAATATTAAAAATAGGTTGTCCGTTTTCAGATCTGTTTAAAAGCGCTAAACGCCCCATAGTAATTTGAACACCCATAGATTTATTATTTTCAGCTGATTTGCTGTTAAGAGCGGCAGCCATGCTTCTGCCAATACCGTTATCCATAATAACACAGATTAATGTTTTATCTTCTGCACACAAGTTAATTTCCAGGCATCCTGTGCCTTTTTTATGCATCAGTCCGTGCCAAATGGCATTTTCTGCGAAGGGTTGTATTAACAAAGGAGGAATAAAAACGGCAGATATGTCAATAGTATTTACAAAGGTAATGCTGTAATTAAATGCATTTTTAAATCTTAATCTTTCCAGGTCTAAATAAAGACGAAGGGCTTCTAATTCGTTTTCGAGGCTTATAAGTGATTTTTCAGAATTCTGTAAAGCCATCCGGATAAAACGTGAAAACTTGGTAAGATATTCCGAAGCTTCCTCTGTTTTATTAATTAAAATATATCGGTTGATAGAACTTAAGCAATTAAAGATAAAATGAGGATTCATTTGGGCACGAAGGGTTTGCATTTCAAGCTCACTTGCCTGATGCTGTAGTTCGGATTTTGTTTTTTCACTTTCCAGCTTTTGAATCTGTAATTCGTTTTCTGCCTGTTTTTGCAATAAAGCATACGCATTTTGGCGGTGCCGGTTACTGCGCCATAAAAGGAGCGCTATTAAGAGGGAAAATGATACAACAATTAAGAGTCCGTACATCTTCAGGCGGTTCTGATATTTTTCCTGTGTGGCATGTAGTTCTTGCTCCTTTAGCTTTTCAGTGAAAACTAGGAAGTTAACCCTGCTTAATTTTTCCCTGTCATAAAGACTATCTTTTATAGCCATGTTGATTTTGTAATAATGCATGGCTTCGACGGGATTTATTTTTTCGTATACCCATCCCAGTAACTCGCTGGCATGCATGGCTCCTTTCCGGTAATGGATAAGCTGGGCAGTGTCAAAAGCCATTGTAGCATAGTGACGACAGGAGTCAGATTGGTTTCGTTTACTGAATATAGCTGCAATACCGTTATTGATATCAATCCTGTCATTTTGTGCTGTTTGTTTAAAAGTTAACCGGTAACAATAAAGCGCAGAATCCAACTGGTTTTTTTTAAAATATATGCTACCCAATACCAAAGCTGGGGAAGTCCAATCATTCCTTAATTCACGATCTTTTGTAAAACCTCTTCTGGCAAAGAACAGCGCAGAATCTAACATGTTTCCAACAGAATAAGCTTCTCCTATGCACAGATCATTAACTATTAACCTGGCATTCATGGAAATATCTGGTAGCATTAATTTAAGGTCATCCGGGTTTTCTTCATCCATTTTCCTTGCCTCAAAATAGTATTGCAAGGCTTGTTTATAATCACTCATTTCTGCATAAATACTCCCTATACAATATTTCATAGTGCTCACGCCTATTGGCCTCTTCATTTGCTGGAATAAATCCAGCGACTGTAAATAATATTGCATGGACAGAGCGTAATCACCAAGTACCGAATAAGCCTCACCAAGGTTGAAATTCGCCCACGCTTCACGAATTGTGTAACCAAGTTTTCTGGAAAGCCGTAATGCCCTGTCTGCATAATAGATACCGGAGTCGGGGTTATCATAGATATAATGGTTGGATAAATAGAACAGGCGGTCAGCTCGTATTGTATCTTCCTTTATCTCTGAGCTGAGCAATTTTTTTAAACTGTCACAGCTTAAAAAAATCCCTGCCTGTGAAAAAGAAACAGTATAGAAAAAAATCTGCGTAATAAAGATGAATATTTGTTTTGCCGGCGACATAAATTTATAATTTATAACTAACCGGAATATAATATATACGAAGGTGCCTGTATTAAGTTGGAATCAATGTGAACACAAGGCCAACTATATAGTATTGTTCGATGAAGTTAATAATTATTTTACACATTATAGCTAGCCTTATCGTACATAATATCATGATGAAAACCAGACAGGGCAACTTCCCTGGCTGATTTTTATTTGTCTGTATTATAATTTTTCAGATGCAGCTGATTAACTAAATCACCAATCTGCTTTCCCTGTTTTAATCCAACTGCAATAGAAGGAGAATAATGTATGCCCGCTAAAAGCCTTGACCTGCCTGCTTCCTTGGCACAATCTTCAAATGAGTTAAAGGAACGGGCGCCATAAGTATTATCATATGTATGATCAGTGAATGAATAGTTCTTCCCAAAAATATTTTCCAATACGGTTGCACCTGCGGCTGATACAACAGCATGGGCTGCAGAATACTCGGGGTGAGACGGAGTTGTAATTACACTGTTCCAGGTGCCCTTTCCAAATACCTTGCGGATGTACGAAATAGGGCGAATCAGATTGTATGTATATTTTGTTTTGAATACAGAAATGAGGGCATCATTCACTGCAATTCCCTGCAGTGCATAGGCAGCCACCGCTTCAGAAATATCCATTTTACTATTAACAATTAATTGAGTAAGCATATTAGTTTCATGAGCAGGCACATTGAGGTTACCTGGCTGATCTCCCCAAAATCTGGCAATGGTGGAATCTTCATGCGAAAGAGATAAAGAAATGGTATACAACTCGTTTACCATTTGGTAAAAGGGCGACTTAGCATCTTCCGAATATGCTAATGGCGGACCCGGTTGTGTAAGCGCTGCACTGTTTGCAATAAAGCTTCTGTGAGCGCCCCAATGTGGAACCACCGGTGGACCAAAAGCAGGCGGAGTTGGTATCCATAAACCCGGGCCTGTGGGTGGAATGTAAGACGGATCAACGATATGTAAGTAAGCCTGGTCTCCACCATCTACAGCCGACCAATTGAAAATGTCTGTTGCTACCATGTGGCCATAATCCATAGCATTCTGAATTTTTTCAGCACTGGCTTCATCTTTAAATTTTGAGTTATAAGCTGCTTCCAGCGAATCAATGGTAACCTTATTAGCATCTGATGTAGTTGGAAAAAAATCCCTCGTAATCATAGCCATAGCTGCATTTAAAGAAGCAGGCCAGAAATAATCATCCCGGTCTTTACCGGGCATAATTGATGTTCCACCAATTTGATTCAATAAAGATTTATAACCTGGATTACCTGGCAACAAAGATTCATACAATGTAATTCCTGCATAACCAAAAGATCTGCCAGATACAGTTGAATTGTAGCCTGGTGTAGTCCTCGTTAGCTTTATATGCAGTTGCATCCATGCATTGGCAACATCAGCAGAATATTTTTTTGGACTAGGATCAGGGAAATCATGTTTTTTGCAATTCGAAAATACTGTGATGAGAATCGCAATAGATAAAAGGAGTCTTACTTTCATAAAAGCAGTTTTAAATTGATTAAATATTTGAAATCGCAGTAAAACTAATATATGAGCTAAGCGCCCCATATCTAGAATGCGTAATTGGTTAGAATATGGGGTAACTATATGGTTTGAAGGTATAAATGGCTAAATACGTTAGAATTCTCCCGCCATCCCAATGTTTGATGCTTTAACAACTAAATTATTTAGGGCTATAAACAACTTAATCAAGATAAAAGAAGGCAATGGGGTCACAAGCTTTTAGTTTTCCGTCAGCATTTTTGGAACAACGTTTAATTAATGACGAAATAGTACCTATTGTAGTGATTGCATTTAAAAAAGGCTTTCAGGAATATCACTGCTTTTAACATTAATATCGAAACAACACAAACTAGTAAGAAATGGAATGGAAAGTGTAAATCGTCAGCGTAAAGTGGACTAAAAGAGTTGTAAATTAAGAGAGGGTTTCCATTCATCACCAAAAACAAAAGTCATGGAAACAAAACCTCAAAAGACTTCTCAGGAGCAGAAGCAAACACCCGAGAACTTTGTAAAAGACATTCGCCGTAAAGCCAGGCGACTTTATTCTTACGAGCAAAAGACATTAATCGTTATGGAAGCCATTCGAGGCGAGTCCTCGATAGCTGAGATCTGCCGTAAGCACGGCATTGCTCAATCCATGTATTACAAGTGGAACAAGGAGTTCCTGGAAGCCGGTAAAAAGCGGCTCGCAGGTGACACAACCAGGGAAGCAACAAGTGATGAAGTAAGTGAACTGCGTAAAGAAAATAGCCGGCTCAAAGAGATGGTAGCAGACCTCATGCTTCGCTATGATACCAAGTAAAAAAAAGCTTAGAATACTTGGGATAGAAGAAAAGTGGAGGAAGTATATGAGACTGTCTGTAGCAGAAAAACAGGAGATCATTATCCTAGTGGACCAATCCGATCTGGGCGTGAACAGAACACTGAAGCAATTAGGCATCCACAAGAGCACGTTTTATAACTGGTATAAAGCCTACCTGAAAAAGGGTACTGGCGGACTTGCAGCTGCTCACAAAACAAGGAGGCAGTGGAATACAATACCTGAAGAGCAAAGACAACTGGTAGTGGAAGTGGCCTTGGAGCATCCGGTGCTATCACCTCGTGAGCTGGCTGTCAAGATCACCGATGAGCAACGGATCTTCATCTCAGAGAGCAGCGTGTACCGGATCTTAAAAGCAAAAGGTCTTGTGACAACACCGGCGCATATTCTTTTATCTGCATCCAATGAGTTCAAAGACAAGGCTTGCTTTGTGCACCAGTTATGGCAAACCGACTTCACGTACTTTAAGATCCTCGGGTGGGGCTGGTATTACTTAAGCACAGTGCTGGATCATTATAGCCGCTTTATTATTCACTGGGAGCTATGTAAAACATAGTGAAAGCAGAAGACGTTGAACGCTCCATAGAAAGAGCCATGGACAATGCTCTACTCCGTAAACATCAACGGCCAAAGCTTTTATCAGATAATGGAGCTTGTTACATTGCCTCAGAACTAAAGGATTATTTAAAAACAAAAGGCATTACTCAGCTGCACGGAAAGATTAATCATCCCCAAACACAGGGTAAAATTGAACGCTATCATCGTTCAATGAAAAATGTGGTGAAGCTCGATCATTACTATTGTCCTGAAGAACTGAATCGAGCACTGGAAAACTTTGTGCGCTATTACAACTACGAGCGCTATCATCAATCGCTGGATAATGTTACGCCGGCTGATGTCTACTACGGGAAGCGGGAACAAATCTTAAAGCGTAGAGAAAAGATCAAACAGCAAAGCCTCATGCAAAGAAGAAAGATCTACAACCTGGAAAAACAAAACAATTAATCCAAACCCTTTTGGATACTAAAAAATAAATTTCATTAACTTAAACAACCAAAACCCTCTCTAATAAATAGTCCACTTTCTTTTGACGACATACATCCACCGATACAAGCGCCCTTTTAAGGACAAGATTAGAGCTGGTACTAAAGTTGGTAATCTGTATTGGAATTACTTCTCTCCCCCACTTGAAGTTTCTTCCATACTTAGCTCTCGGGAGATACCTAATATTTCCTGGAAAGCAATTTTTTCCTGTTTAAATAAAAGTTCAAATCGAAAACTCACCAGAAAATCATTACTATCCATTCTAATCTCAAAATTTTAAAGGTCCGATTAAGTTGCCACCAACGGTTAAGTGTTTATGAGGTTGTGGCATTTGAGAAACGTCCGGTTCAATTAAACACAACAGCAAAATAGTGATTTATAGTTGAATGCTCGAACGTCCCGCCACAATTTTATAAAGCATATATGTAAAAGGGTAGCTTATTTTAACTATAAAACAATGGAGGTAAGTTATGAAACATCTCTTTATTGGTTTAGACGTTCATAAAAAATCCTGGTCAGTCACCTTACAGGAAGGCCAGGTGGTGCTGTAGCGGTTCTCGATGGAGGCAAAAGCAGACGCCTTGATTTATTACATCAACAAGCATTACAGTGACTAATCGGTAGAATGTTATTATGAGGCCTGCTGCTGTGGCTATCACATTTATAGAGATCTTACAAAGGCTGGCTGGCATGTGCTGGTGGTAAATCCCGGGGATATACCCCGTATCAATAAACAAAGCACCAACAAATCAGACAAGACAGACAGTCGCTATTTGTGTCATCACCTTGCTTCCGGACATCTCAGAAGCATAAGTGTGCCTGAAGAAAAACAAGAACAGTTCCGTAGTCTGTTTAGAAGAAGGGCCGACTTAGTGAAAAACCTCAAAAGAATCAAATGCCATATTAAATCAATGCTGCTGTACTATGGTGTTGAACTGCCCGCGCACTACGACAACATCAACTGGAGTAAGGCTATGACACATTGGATCGAAAAACTCAAATGGCTTTATCCGACTGCTTGCCAAACTATGAAAAGCAGATTGGATGAATACCATTTTCTAAAGAAAGAATACCTGCATATCTGTAATGAACTAAGAAGCTATGCAAGGACGCAATACAAAAAAGATTACTATCTGCTTCGTTCCATTCCTGGTGTAGGGCCTTTTATTGCTATAGCCATACTTTCAGAAGTTGGAGATATCAGACGATTCAAAGGCATTGATCGCTTAAGTAGTTACGTGGGCCTGGTGCCTTCTCTTCACAGCTCAGGGGAGAAAAGCTATTGCCGTGGCATTACATATCGTAGTAAGAATTTGCTTCGAAGATATCTAATTGAAGGTGCCTGGATAGCGGCAAAGAAAGACGCAGAACTCATGCAGTATTACCAGGAACGAAAAGGATGTGATCACCGCAAAATCATTATTAAAATGGCGGCTAAAACTTTGAGCAGGATCTATCATGTGTTAAAAACCGGTGAACCCTATCAAACAATGCAAGTCAGGATGGCCGTATAATAAATCATTCACTCTTATTACCTCGCTGGTCTTTAACTATGCATAAAAAGAATGAACAATAAAAAGTGGTGACTGTAAAACAGCGTGTGCAGCTATTTACTTAGCCTGCTTTTGCAAAGCATACAGCGCCACTTCCTTTCTCTTTAATAAATGCTTGCAGCGGATCCAAACTCCGACTGCTTATAGGATGCTCAGGACAAAGGTAATAAGGAAGAATAGGCCATCATTTAAGTGGCAGCCGCATCAAGGTCCTTTAGTAATCAAAAGGGAACCGGATTAGATGTAATGCAGCTGATAGAACTCTATTGTAAAAATGGAACAAAACAGCAACTATAGAA